>CAZJBC010000120.1:0-8620 GCA_964543805.1 uncultured Brevundimonas sp. | reverse complement strand
GCCTCTTCAAATCCGGGCGCGGAAAGTCCGTCCAGATAGGCGGCCAGGACCATCTTGCGCAGAGCCCGCATGGTCTCCGGCTCCCCGACCTTCAGCTCGCCGCGCATATAGGCGGCGCGAAAAGCATCGACGCTCATCGGGGTCAGATCGGATTCGGACGCGCCGCCGGCCGCCGCCGCCAGCAGGCAGCCGTAGAAGAGGCGGGTCAGCTGGCGCATCAGCACCAGGCGGGCGCGCAGATGCGCATCGGGCGCCCGGCCCAGCCATGCGGTCAGCAAAGCCGCTTCGGCTTCGGGCGTATGGGCAAAGTCGTTGGCGATGATCGCCACATCGACCAGGGGGTCATTGCGGAACGACAGCTCCCAGTCGATCAGCCACAGCCGCTCACCGTCGAACAGGATGTTGCGCGGATTGGGATCGTTGTGGCTGGAGACGAGGCTCGATGGCTCCCAGGGATAGACTGCGCGGATCGCCTCGAAACCGGCGACATGGCGGTCCAGCAGGCCTGGCGCAAAGGCGCCGGAGCCGAGGAGATGGTTCAACATGCCGTTCAGCAGCGGCAGATAGTCAGCCAGCGGCGGAAAGGCCGGAGTCGCCTGCAGCCGCGCGGCCAGTTCGCCCAGCTCTCGCGCGATACCCGCCGGTCCGCCGGGATGCTCGGTGAGCGGGCGCTGCACGATGAAGTCCATGATCGCCACGCCCGGCTCGGCATGGACAAGGGCCGGTGCGACGCCCGCTGCCGCCGCGGCCTGCATGCAGGCAAACCCGCGCGCCGGATCTCGGAAGAAGTCGCGCTTGGTCTCGACGCGCAGCAGATAGGGGCGGTCCTTAACGTCGGCGCGCCAGGTCAGCGCCCCCGACGCGCCGCCGATGACCGGGGTCAGGCTGGAGATCGGCGATGCGCCAAAGGCAGCGGCCAGGGCCTCCCGCGCCGTCTGGCGGTGGGCCTCGGGGATGGAATTCAGCAGGTCGTCGGACATGGGGCCGCTCCGGGTTGTATGTTCCCGTTGCGGCTAAATGTTCCATATTAGTGAGTCAATAGGGAATAATAGGGACTATTATCGCACCCCCCCTTTCCGTCATTCACCGCGGTCCGGGGACAGGTTATCGTGTCCCAAGGGACATGATAGCCTGTCCCCTTCCGCTGCGGGGAGACCACACCATGACCATCGCCACCACCTTGCGCCGCGTGCGCCTTGCCCTGCCTGTGCTGGTGACTGCGCTGCTCTGCGCGACGGGCTTCGGCGCGACAGCGGCGGCCCCATCCGGGCCAGGCTTGTCGATCGAGGCGGTTTCAAATCGGGCCGATCTGGTGTCCGGCGGCGATGTGCTGGTGCGGGTCACCCCGCTTGCGGGAATAGACCTCGAGAGGGCCAAACTCGCTGTGAATGGAACGCCTGTTCCCGATTTCCCAAATGACCGTTGGAATGACCAATATTTGATAAAAAAGAGCACGGGCAGTGGACTCGTCGTGTCGCCATTGATGCCGGCGCCGGATGGTAACGGTGCACTGGCCCTCGTTGAGGGCCTTAAGGACGGGAAAAATATCCTGACTGTTACCTTTGGCGGCAAGACGGCCAGGCTTGAGGTGACCAACCATCCGTCCAGCGGACCGTTGTTCTCGGGCCCGCAGATCCAACCGTGGCCCTGCCTCGCCGGCGCAACGGGAACGGGTTGCGATCGGGGGTCAAGTTACAGCTGGTATTACATGCCCAGAGGCGCGACGGCCTTCAAAACTTACAATCCGGTCTCGCCGCCTACGGATGTGGCGACCACCACCACTTCGGGCGGGTTAACCGTGCCCTACGTCGTGCGAATTGAAACTTTCAACCAGGACCGATCCGGCGTGCAGATTGCTACGCTCTTCGACCAGGATCGCGGGTGGACCGCTTGGGATACCCAACCTCAGTGGAACAAGGGCGTCCTCGTGCTGCAAGGCGCCGGCTGCGGCACCGGCTACGGCGAAAAACCGGCCGGCAGCCCGCTCAACGACCGCGCGCTTGGCCAGGGCTTTGTGGTTGTCGCCGTCGCGCTCCTGAACAACACCATCAACTGCAACCCCATCGTCCAGGCTGAGGCGGCGCTGATGGCCAAGGAGCATGTGGCCGAGACCTATGGCCTTTTCGATCTGGTGTTCGGCATGGGCTCGTCTGGCGGGGCCATCTCGCAGATCGCCGACCAGAACGCCTATCCGGGCCTCTATGACGGCCTGATCCTCAACCACCTGTTCGCCGATTCCGACGCCTCGCGCATGGCTTCCTACGACTGCAAGGCGGTCTATGACTATTGGTCAAAGGCCGGGACCCTGCCCTATTCCGACGCCCAGAAGGTGGCCGTGATCGGCATGATCAGCGGCTGCAATTCCCACGTCCAGACCACACGCTACGAGGTCTACAACGCCTCGACCGGCACCGACTGCAACATCCCCGCCGCCGACAAGTTCAACGCTGCGACCAATCCGAAAGGCGTGCGCTGCACCCTGCAGGACTATGAGGTCAACGAGGTCGGCCGCCGCCCGGACGGCTACGCCAATGAGCGGATGGACACCGTCGGCGTCCAGTATGGGCTCAAGGCGGTCAAGGCCGGAACCATTACGCCCGCCCAGTTCGTCGAGATGAACGCGGCCATCGGCGGCCACGACATCAACTTTGCCCGCACCGAGGGGCGCACCGTCGCCGACCGGGCGGGCCTGAAGGCGCTCTACGCCACCGGCCTTGAGAACACCGCCACCAACCTTGCCGACACGCCGATCATCGAGACCCGCGTTCTGGCCACCGATTTCCACCAGGTGTTCAACGCCTATATCGTCCGCGCCCGCGTCGATCGCGCCCAGGGCGGCCATCACGAAAACTACGCCCTGTGGCGCTCCATGGCCCAGAGCGATCCGTCTTTCGGCCAGGCCTTTGACGTTATGGTCAGCTGGATCAAGGCGATCAAGGCCGACACGCGAGACGTGCCAAGGGCGCAGAAGGTCGTCGACGACCGCCCCGCCATGGCCCACGACCGCTGCACCCTGGGCGACGGCAAGGACCAGCCACAAACCGCCTGCCCGCGGCCGCTGGAACTGGCCCGGGTGCTGGCTGGCGCGCCGGACACTGACGACGTCGGCAAATGCCAGTTGAAGCCCCTCAACCGCGCCGACTATGGCCCCGGCGTCACCTTCACCGCCGAGCAGTGGTCCAGTCTGCAGCACACCTTCCCCACCGGCGTGTGCGACTATTCCAAACCCATGGTCGACTTTGGCAGGACAACGCCCTGGCTGTCCTATTCCGGCAATGGCCAGGCCCGCCCGCTGGGACCCCCGCCAACATCCCACGCCGGCTAGGAACCGGCGCCCGTCGAACTGCGTTCTGATTGCGGGACTTGGGGGCCAAGGACCCAAGCCATGCGTCTGTCCGCCATTCTGACATTTCTAGCCTCCGGAGCGCTGGCTGTCGCCGCCTCCGCCCAGCCGCCCGCCGCCGTCGGGCCGCCGCCCGCGCCGGTTGGCGCGCCGCCATCAGCCGTGTCTATTCCCGGCGGCGTCGGCGCTCCCCCCGCCCTTGCGCCGACCGCCGTGGGGTCCAACACAGCGGCCACCGTTTCCCCGAGCCGAGTGGTCATCGGAATGGACCTGGAAGACGGCAGCGGCGCCTCGCTCGGTCAGGTCTCCGATGTCATTCGCGGGCCCGGCAACCAGATTCTCGGCATCATCATCCTGACTCCCGACGGCATCAGCCACGTCGTGCCGCCGTCCCGGATCAGCGTGCAGGGCGGCGTGCTGGTCACCGGCCTTAGTGAAGATCAGGTCCAGAGCTTTCCGCAGCCGCAATAGAGCGCCGGAACCATCCCTTCCGGGTCCCGTTTTATCAGTCTGATTCTTGATCCCGGGAGGTTTTCCATGCGCAAGGTTTTGATCATCCTGGCCTCGGCCGCATTTGTGGTCGCGACGCCGGCCTTCGCTCAACTGGGCGGCGGCGCGATTGGCGGGTCGCTGGGCGGATCGGTCGGCGGATCGTTCGGCGGCGTGCTCGGCGCAGGCTCGGCCTCATCGTACGGTGGCGTCAGCGGATCGGTTGGCGCTCAGGGCTCGGTCGGCGCGCCCAATACCGGTGCGGCGACGAGCGCCATCGGCGGCGCGGGCGATGTCCAGTCCACAGCCCGCACTGCCGCCGGCTCGAACGTCAACGCCAATGTCGCCGTCAGCGGTCAGGCCTCCGCCAGCGGCTCCGGCGGCATGGCTAGCCTGGCGGGCGGCATGAGCCTGAAAGGCCCCGGCGGCCAGACGGTCGGTCATGTGATCAATGTGGTGCGCACGCGCGCCGGCCAGGTCCGCAGCATCACCATCGAGACCATCGACGGCGTCAAGCGCAGCATCCCGGCCTCGCAGATTTCCGTCCAGGGCGACGCGGCGGTGACAACCGACACCGCCGCCCAGCTCAGCAGCCTGCCGCAGGTCCGGTGACCCGCGCCCTCAGCCTGGCCGCCGCCGCCGCGATTGCCCTGAGCGGACAGATATCCCCGGCCAGGGCCGCAGATGACCGCATCACCGCCAGCCCGACCCTGCCGAAAACCGACGGCGAGAAAGAGGGCGATATCGCGCCGGTCAACGCGTTCTCGCTGGCCGGCCTGAAGCAGGGCCAGACGCTTTATAGCGCCGACGGCTTCGCGGCCGCGCAGATCGCCGACATTGTCCGTGACAAGGCCGGCAAGCCGGTCAGCATCATCCTGACCACGCCGGACGGCAAACGCCGTTACGCGCCGGCCGATGATTTGAACTCCACCCGCGGCCGGGCCAGCACCCGCCTGACGCGGGCCGAGGTCGAGGCGCTGCCCCAGTCCGGCGGCGCGCTTAACCCCGGTTGACCCCGGCCGCTGGCGGCGGCAACCTTTTCACCCATGCCGCGCATCGCCTTCACCCGCCATCTGGAAGCCGTCGGCCCGTGTGAGCCGTGCAGCTACGCGGGCGCGACCGTCGCCGAACTGATCGAAGCGACCGCCCGCGATTATCCGCGGTTGAAGGGCTATGTGCTCGACGATCAGGGCCGCTTTGCGCAAGCACATCGCCGTTTTTGTCGACGGCGCCATGATCCCGCACGGGAAGGCGCTTGGCCTGGCGGTGGGTGAGAACGCCGAGGTCTATGTGTTTCAGGCCCTGTCAGGGGGATGAAGGGAAAAGCCATGTCCGATCGCCTGCTTGTCGCCAGCCGCAAGGGCCTCATCGACTATCGCCGCAAGGGCGCGGGACGCTGGGAGATCGCGCGCACCTCGTTCCTGGGATCGCCTGTCAGCCAGACGCTGAAAGACCCGCGTGACGGAACCCTGTATGCGGCCCTGGACCTCGGCCACTTCGGGGTCAAGCTGCACCGCTCCTCCGATGACGGGGCGACGTGGGAAGAGATCGCCGCGCCCTCCTATGAAGGCATCGGCGAGGGCGAGGATGCGCCCAGCCTGAAACTGATCTGGGCCATCGAGACGGGCGGGCCCGACGAGCCGGGCGTATTGTGGGCGGGGACCATTCCCGGCGGGCTGTTCCGCAGCGAGGACAAGGGGTCGACCTGGACCCTGAACCGGCCCCTGTGGGACGAGCCGGCCCGGGCGGCCTGGTTCGGCGGCGGCTATGACAAGCCGGGCGTCCACTCGGTCTGCGTCGATCCCCGCGATTCGAAGGTGGTGACGATCGGCGTCTCGATCGGCGGGGTGTGGGAGACGCGTGATGGCGGCAAGAGCTGGGCCGTCGGCGGCAAGGGCCTGTGGGCGGCCTATATGCCGCCGGGCGAGGAGGGAAAGCCCGGCAATCAGGACATCCACCGCCTGGTCCGCTGCGCCGCCGCGCCGGACGTCCTGTGGATCCAGCACCACAACGCCGCCTTCCGCTCGGCCGCCGGCTTTGACGCCTTCAAGGAGATCAAGCCGCAACCGTCCGTGTTCGGCTTCCCGGTCGCCTGCCATCCTTCCGACCCCCTGACCGCCTGGTTCACGCCGGCGGTGAAGGACGAGTTCCGCTATCCGGTGGATCAAAGGATGGTCGTTTCCCGCACCTGCGACGGCGGCAAGAGCTTCGAGGTGCTGCGCGAGGGCCTGCCGCAGGAAGGCAGTTTCGACCTGATCTATCGCCACGGTCTGGTCGTCGACGAAACGGGCGAGCGCCTGGCCATGGCCTCCACCACCGGCAACCTGTGGATCAGCGAAAACGGCGGAGACGCCTGGAGCGAAATCTCCGGCCATCTGCCGCCGGTCTATGCGGTGCGGTGGGCGTGAGGGATGGCTGATCCGCCGCCGCGTCCTTCGAGGCGCATGACCAAAGATGCAAACCCCTAAGCCACCGTTCCGCCGTCCATGACGATGGAGGTGCCGGTGGTCCAGGCGCCGGCGCGGCTGGCCAGGAACACGGCGCCGCCGGCGATGTCGTCGGGCACGCCCAGGCGGCGCATGGGGTTGACCGTCAGAGACTTTTCCTCGGCTTCCGGCGTGTCCCACAGGGCCTTGGCGAAGTCGGTCTTCACCAGGCCCGGGCAGATGCAGTTGACGCGGATGTTGTGCTGTCCCAACTCGATGGCCAGGTTGCGGGCCATCATCAGGTCGGCCGCCGTGGAGATGTTGTAGGCGCCAATCACGCTGGTGCCGCGAATGCCGCCGATCGACGAGATGATGATGATCGCCCCGTCCTTGCGCTCGATCATGCCGGGCTGGACCATGGTGACCAGCCAGTTGTTCGAGATGATGTTGTTGTGCAGCACCTTCTGGAACTGGGCGTCGGTGATGCCCGCCATCGGACCGTAATAGGGATTGGAGGCGGCGTTGCAGACCAGGATGTCCACCTTGCCCAGCTGGCGAACGCTCTCGTCGATCAGGTTCTGCAGCTCGTCCTTCGAGGAGATGTTCGCCGGGATGACAATCGCGCTGCCGGGGTATTTCTGGTTGATGGCGTCGGCCGCTTCCTGGCAGCTCTCGGCCTTACGGGACGAGACGACCACCTTGGCCCCGTGCTCGGCCATCCGCTCGGCGATGGCCCGGCCGATGCCGCGCGAGGATCCGGTGATGACGGCGACCTTGCCGGTCAGATCGAACAGTTCACCCATGGCTTAGTTCCCTCTTTCGAACGCTTGTTTGAATTGGCGGGCAAACTGGCGGGATGCTGCTGCGAGGTCAAGGGTTTCAAGAAAGAGGAACCACGAAACACGCGAAACACACGAACGCGGACTTTGCGCGCAAGGCATAACGAAGTCTTGGGCGCTGATTCAATTCGTTCCGCCGCGTTCGCGTGGTTCGTGGTTCAAATCTTGGCAGCGAAGCCGCGTTTTCGTGTGTTTCGTGTGTTTCGTGGCTAGTCTTTCTTTCGAAACGCCGTCCGCCGAATCCCCTTCGGCGGGGCCTTGCCCTTGGCCTTGGCGGTGATTTCTTTCAGCTTGACGCCCTGCAGGGTCGACAGCGCCGCGCCCGCCGCGCCCTTTTCAGGATCGCCGAACGCCCGGCCATAGGTGGTCACGCGGCCTTCGACCGAGCCGAGAAACTCGCCTTCCCATTCGGAGAGGGGAACACCCGCCGCCTCGGCCGCGCGGCGCGCGCGTTTGAGCGCATTCAGGGCGGCGCGCTTGGCCGCCTCGCGCTGATCTGTAGGTTTAGATTTCACCGACGGCGGAGAGGTAGAGGTCGAGAATCGCCTCTTCCTCCTGGCGCTTGGCGCGGTCCTGTTTGCGGATGCGGACCACCTTGCGCAGGATCTTGGTGTCAAAGCCGTTGCCCTTGGCCTCGGCGTACACTTCCTTCAGGTCGGCCATGACGCCGGCCTTGTCTTCCTCGAGCCGCTCGATCCGCTCGACAATGGTCTTGAGCTGGGTCTGGGCCGTGCCATTCAGCACGTCGATGGAAGAGGCGTCGTCGGCCATGACTTAAGTCCATATGAAAAAGGAACTGCGGGCCCCGACCCTAGCGGCGCGAGGGGCGGCTTACAACAAGCCCCGGGCGACAAGAGCGGGGACAACTCCGGCCGGATCATCGAAAAGCCAGGTGTCGAAGCCGAGCGCGCGGGCCGCTTCGATATTGACCGCCGAATCGTCGATGAACAGCAGCTCGCCCGGCGCCAGGCCGGTGCGCGCGCTGGCCAGGTGGAAGATTTCCGCATCCGGCTTGACCATGGCTTCGCTCCCCGAAACCACCACCTTTGAAAGGTGTGCAAAGACTGGGGATAACTGCTGCACTTGGCCCCAGATATCGGGATGCATATTAGTCAGGCCGAACTGCGGAACGCCGCGCGCCGCAAGGGCCTCGATCGCGGCCTCTGTCTCGGGAATGGCGCCGGACAGCATCTCCATGAAGCGCAGGCCCCAGGCGCCGATCTGGGCCGCATAGTGGGGATGCAGGCCAGTCAGCTCGGCCATGCCGGCTTCGAACGATGCGCCCCGGTCAAACTGGCTGTGCCAGGCCATGGTGCAGACATCGGCCAGGAACGCCTCGCGTTCGGCCTCATCGTCAAAAATTTTGGAATAGAGCGTGCGCGGGTCCCAGCGCACGATGACATTGCCGACGTCCCACAGGACGCCCTTAGCGGTCACTAGCCTTGCCGGGCCTTGAAGCGCGGGTTGGTCTTGTTGATCACATAGACGCGGCCCTTGCGGCGCACGAGCTTGCAGTCGCGGTG
>CAZJBC010000119.1:0-8648 GCA_964543805.1 uncultured Brevundimonas sp. | reverse complement strand
GCGGCGGGCAAGGGCACGCAGGCCAAGCGCCTGGTCGAATCCCACAAAATGGTCCAGTTGTCGACCGGCGACATGCTGCGCGCGGCCTGTGCATCGGGCACCGAACTCGGTATCCGCGTTGCTGACGTCATGGAGCGTGGCGATCTGGTCACCGACGAGATCGTCATCGCCCTGATCGAGGAACAGCTGCCCCGCGCCGAAGCGGCCGGCGGCGCCATTTTCGACGGCTTTCCCCGCACCCTGGCCCAGGCCGAGGCGCTGGATATCCTGCTCAAGGGCAGGGGTCGGCAGATCGATCTGGTGTTGCGCCTGAAAGTCGATGACGCGGCGCTGGTCAAGCGCATCGAAGGTCGTTTCGCCGCCGAAGGGCGCGCCGACGACAACCCGGAAAGCTTCAGGGTTCGCCTGAACGCCTACAATTCCCAGACCGCCCCGCTGCTTCCCTACTACCAGGGGCAGGGCAAGCTGGTGGAGCTGGATGGCATGGCGCCCATCGACGAGGTCGCCGCCGCGATCGACAAGGCTTTGGGCGCCTAAATATCCCTCGCAAAAATAGACTCTTTTCCGTCATACCAACGGTTGACGATTCCTCAATCGGCCCTATAAGTGCGCCCTCTCGCGAATTGACGCGCTGACCCTGGTGGTAGATTCCACCGGGCTGGCGCGCGTTTGGCGTCTGGATAACACCGCTCCCCCACCGGGACGACCTATAAGGAACCAAGCGTGGCCCGTATCGCTGGCGTCAATATCCCCACCAACAAGCGCGTCGTAATCGCGCTGCAGTACATCCACGGCATCGGCAAGGCCAAGGCCAAGGAGATCGTCAGCAAGGTCGGCATCGAAGACGCCCGCCGCGTCAACCAGCTGTCTGACGCCGAAGTGCTGCAAATTCGTGAAACCATCGACCGCGACTATTCGGTTGAGGGCGACCTTCGCCGTGAGAACTCGACCAACATCAAGCGTCTGATGGACCTGGCCTGCTATCGCGGCCTTCGTCACCGCAAGGGCCTGCCCGTTCGCGGTCAGCGCACCCACACCAACGCCCGCACCCGCAAGGGCCCCGCCAAGCCGATCGCCGGCAAGAAGAAGTAGAGTCTGATCGATGGCCAAGGAACCGGGTCGCGTCAAACGTCGCGAACGCAAGAACATCACCTCGGGCGTCGCGCACGTGAACGCGTCGTTCAACAACACGATGGTGACCATCACCGACGCCCAAGGGAACGCGATTTCCTGGTCCAGCGCCGGCACCATGGGCTTCAAGGGCTCGCGCAAGTCGACGCCCTACGCCGCCCAGATGGCCGCCGAAGACGCCGCCAAGAAGGCTATGGAACATGGTCTGAAGACCGTCGAGGTCAATGTCGCCGGTCCGGGCTCGGGCCGCGAGTCGGCCTTGCGCGCCCTTCAGGCCGCCGGCCTTGTGGTGACCACCATCCGCGATGTGACGGCCATTCCGCATAACGGTTGCCGTCCGCCCAAGCGCCGTCGCGTCTAGACCTAGTTTTAGTATTTCGTCTTCTCCGCGCCAGGGCGGCCTTTTTGACCCTGGCGAGCTACGTTCCGAGGAATCCGCCACGTGATTGAAAGAAACTGGAACGAGCTGATCCGCCCCGAAAAGCCCTCCATCGAACCCGGCAAGGACGCCGCCCGCAAGGCGCGCATCATCGCCGAGCCTTTGGAACGCGGCTTTGGGGTGACGCTCGGCAATAGCCTGCGCCGTGTCCTGCTGTCTTCGCTGCAGGGCGCCGCCGTGACCGCCGTTCAGATCGACGGCGTCGTGCACGAATTCTCGTCCATCGAGGGCGTGCGCGAGGACGTGGTCGACATCGTCCTGAATATAAAACAGCTGGCCCTGCGCATGCACGCCGAGGGCCCCAAGCGCATGACCCTGCGCGCCACCGGCCCCGGTACGGTGACCGCCTCGCAGATCGACGCGCCCGCCGACATCGAAATTCTCAACGGCGACCATGTGCTGTGCACCCTCGACGACGGCGCCCAGATCCGCATGGAATTCACGGTCAACAACGGCAAGGGCTATGTCCCGGCCGATGAGAACCGTCCGGAAGACGCGCCCATCGGCCTGATCGCCGTTGACGCCCTCTATTCGCCGGTCCGCCGCGTCGCCTACAAGGTCGAGCCGACCCGCGAAGGCCAGCGCCTGGACCGCGACAAGCTGACCCTGGAAGTTGAGACCAATGGCGCGGTCAATCCTGTGGACGCGGTGGCCTATGCCGCCCGCATCCTGCAGGACCAGCTGCAGCTGTTCATCACCTTTGAAGAGCCCAAGAAGAAGACGGAAGGCGAGGCCAAGCCCGACCTGCCGTTCAACCCGGCTCTGCTGAAGAAGGTCGACGAGCTCGAGCTGTCGGTCCGTTCTGCGAACTGTCTGAAGAACGACAATATCGTGTACATCGGCGACCTCATTCAAAAGACCGAAGCCGAGATGCTGCGCACCCCGAACTTCGGCCGCAAGTCCCTGAACGAAATCAAGGAAGTGCTGGCGGGCATGGGTCTGCATCTGGGCATGGACGTGCCCAACTGGCCGCCCGAAAACATCGAAGACCTGGCCAAGAAGTTCGAAGACCAGATCTAGGGAGTGCGTTCCGAAAATTGGCAACCGGTTTTCGGACAAAACGCACGACAAACGAAGAACTAGAGCGGCGATCTGATTTCATCAGATTGAGGCTTGGACTACGCGCTGCCCATGAAAAAGGGCCCGGTGACGCCGCAACAGCGGCCGAGGGCTCCGGCGCTTCGTTATGACCCGGCCGGGGTTTGGCCGGTTTGCTTGAACAGGGCCCCGGCCCCTTGAGGAGAGACCATCATGCGCCACGGTAATGCGCACCGTAAACTGGGCCGTACGTCCGCCCACCGCACCGCGATGTTCGCCAATATGGCGGCCAGCCTGATCAAGCACGAGCAGATCATCACGACCCTGCCCAAGGCCAAGGAAATGCGGCCCTTCGTCGAAAAGCTGGTCACCCTGGCCAAGCGCGGCGATCTGCACGCCCGACGTATCGCCATCAGCCGCGTGCGCGACGTCGACCAGGTCGGCAAGCTCTTCGCCACCATCGGCCCGCGTTATGCGACCCGCATTGGCGGCTATATCCGCGTCCTGAAGGCCGGCTTCCGCCACGGCGACAACGCCCCGATGGCGGTGATTGAATTCGTCGATCGCGACGTCTCGGCCAAGGGCCTGGACTCCGGTCCGGTCAACCCGAACGCCGGCGGCGACGAAGACTAGGCCTTAGCCGGACGATTTTCGAAGCGGCGGGGCCCAAGCCCCGCCGCTTTTCGTTTGACGAGAAAGTTGCGTTATGGGTTAACTATTATACATAACCGCAAGGGAGCTTGCCCCATGTCCTACACGCACCCGTCCGTAACGTCGGCCCTTAGCTACCGCAATCCCATCCGCATGTACCACTGGCTGGAGGAAGCGTTCGGTTTCGAGCCGACCCTGCTGATCCTCGATGCGGACGGCAAGCTCGCCCATTCGGAGATGGCCTTCGGCAACGGCCGCATCATGGTGGGCACGGAGTGGAGCGACGATCACCGCTCGCCCGCCTCGATCGGCGGCAAGAACACCCAGTCGGTCCACCTGCACCTGACCGGCGGCATCGAGGCCCACTACGAACGGGCTCGGGCAGCCGGGGCCGAGATCATGCAAGCGCTCGCTGAACAGTTCTACGGAGATCTGACCTACCGCGCCCGCGACCCCGAGGGCCACATCTGGACCTTCGGCCAGACGGTCAAGGCTATGACCCCGGCCGAGTGGGACGCCGCCAGCGGCCTTACTACCACCCTTGTCCGCGAGCCTGAATGACCGACGCCGAATTTGTCGCCGTTGCGCTCAGCCTGCCCGGGGTCGAGCTTTCCACTAATCACGGTCGTCCGGCCCTGTGCGTGCGGAAAAAGATATTCGCCGGTCCTGGAGGGGGGCGAGGGGGCGTTGCGGCCCTCAAGCTCTCACGTGAGCAGCAGGAACTGTTCTGCGAAGTTGAGCCCTCGATCTTCCGGCCAGATCCGTCCCACTGGGGCCGGGCGGGCTGGACGAGTTTCATCCTCGAGGCGGCCGATGAGGCGACGGCGCGCAGCGGCCTTGTCGCGGCCTGGAAGAACATCGCCCCCAAAACCCTGGCCGCAAAGCACCCGGACCTGTGAGTATTGACAGAACCTTCGCCGCGCTTGCCGACCCGCACCGTCGCCAGGTGATCGAGCTTCTGGGAGCACGCGCGCGCCCCGCCGGGGAACTGGCTCGCCTTTTGAATCTGTCTCCGCCCGCCATGAGCCGCCACCTGCGCGCTTTGCGTCAAGCGGGTCTGGTGGGGGAGACCAGTCCCGTGTTCGACGCGCGTATTCGCGTCTATGCGCTGAGGAAGGAAGGCATGGACGTGCTGAGAGCCTGGTTGGAACAGGCCGACACCATGTGGGCCGACCAGCTGACTGCCTTCAAACGCCACCTCGAGTCGGGCGAATGACATCGAAGGTGTTTGTCTCGTTGCGGGTACGGGCCAGCCCGGAACGCGCCTTCGAGGTGTTTACCCAAGATATTGCAAGATGGTGGGCGCCAAACCCGGCCTTCCGCACGACGCCAAGCCGACCGGGCGCCCTAGATTTCGAAGGCGGGACGAGACTTATCGAGACACTTTCAGACGGCAAGATCTTCGAGATTGGCCGCGTCACCGCCTGGGAGCCGCCGCACCGTCTGGCCTTCACCTGGCGTCAGGCCTCCTTTCCACCCGACCTGATCACCTCCGTCGAAGTCACCTTCGAAGCGGTCGGCGACCAGACGCGGGTGTCCGTCATTCACACCGGATTCGACACCGTTCCGGCGCAAAACGCCGCCCGACACGGCATGTCCGACGCCGTGTTGCTGGGCTTTCTGGGCAAATTTTGGCGCGGAAATTTAGAGAGCCTGAACAAGAAGATAAGCGGATAACCTCATGTCACCAGTGGGATCGGCGCGGCCGCGCCGGCCGTGCCAATCTCGGCGATGGCCGGCAGGATGTCCTCGACCCTTCCGACGCTGCGCCAGCAGTCAAGAAACTCCGGCGGCGTCAGCCGGTGATCCACCGTGTGGCGGATCAGCGCGAAGAACGGCTCCCAGTATCCGTCCTGGTTCAGGAACACGATCGGCTTTGTGTGCAGCGACAGACGACGCCAGCTCATCAGCTCGATCACTTCCTCCAGCGTGCCAACCCCGCCGGGCAGAACGACGAAGGCCTGGGACTCCTCAAACATCCGCATCTTGCGCTCATGCATGGTGTCGACGACCACTGTCTCGACGGCCTCGTAAATAACCTCACGCAGGCCCAGGAACCTGGGCATGACGCCCAGCACGCGGCCGCCCGCATCGTGCGCGGCCCGCGCGCAGGCGCCCATCAGTCCAACCCCGCCGCCGCCATAGACCAGCCTTATCCCGGCGCCCGCCAGCACCCGCCCGAACGCCGCCGCCGCCGCCAGGAACGCCGGGTCGGCGGCATTGGATGAGCCGCAGTAGACGCAGACGGAATCAATTACTGGCGGTTTGGACATAAGCCCTTACATAACGCCCTATTCGGGATCTCGCTCAACGGGCTTGGCGCATTGACCTTTGGAATGATGGGACACGGCCACGGTCACGGCTCCGGGGCGGTCGCGGGACGCGACGTCAAGGTCGACGGCTGGGCCTCGCTCAAGCACCTGTTTGAACTGCAGATTCGCTCCAAGGCGCCGCAGCTCAAAATCCGTCTGGCCGCCTCCCTGGCCCTGGTTCTGGTCGGCAACGTCCTGGGCGTGTGGGCGCCGTTCTGGATGGGCCGGGCGATCAATGTGCTGGCTGATCACAAGGGGCCCGCCGAGACCATCGCCATCGCCTTCACCGGCCTGATCCTGAGCTGGAGCGTGATCCGCATGCTCTCCAGTCTGGCGCCCAGCTTCCGCGACATGATCTTCATGCCGGTCAGCCAGGCCGCCCAGGCCCGCGCCGCCGCCGAAACCTTCGGCCACGCCCTGTCGCTGTCCGTCAATTTCCACCAAAGCAAACAGACCGGATCCCTGGCCCGCGTCATCGATCGCGGCGCCCGTTCCATGGACTTCCTGCTCCGCAGCTTCGTCTTCAACATCGGCCCGACCATCATCCAGCTGGCCCTGGCCGCGATCGCCCTGACCATTCACTTCGACTGGCGCTACGCCCTGGTCGCTCTGGGCACAGTGGCGATCTATGCGGTGATGACCTTCATCATCTCCGACTGGCGCATCACCCATCGCCGCGCCATGAACGAGGCCGACAACCGCGCGGCGGGAGTCTCGGTGGACGCCCTGATCAACTACGAGACGGTCAAGTCCTTTGGCGCCGAGGCCCGCGCGGCCGTGGCCTACGACACCGCCCTGCAGGACTACGCCCGGGCCGCCGTACGCTCCAACTCTTCGATGATCCTGCTGAACAGCCTGCAGACCCTGGTGATGAGCATCGGACTTGCGGCCCTGGCCATCATGTCTGGCATCGATGCAGCCCATGGCAAGCTCAAGGCCGGCGATGTCACGGTCGCCATCCAGATCCTGCTCAATCTCTATATGCCCCTGAATATCCTGGGCTTTACCTACCGTGAAATCCGCCAGGCCTTTGTCGATATGGAAAACATGCTGGCCCTGCGCAAGGAGGTTCCGGCCATCCAGGACGCCAGGGACGCCATGGATCTGCCAACCGGCGACGGGCGGGGAGGGCGTCTGGAATTTGAGAATATTGAGTTCCGTCACGGCGGGCGCTCGGCGGGTCTGGACGGCGTCTCGTTCATCGCCGGGCCCGGCAGGACCATCGCCCTGGTCGGCCCCTCAGGCTCGGGCAAGACCACCATGGTGCGCCTGGCAATGCGTTTGATTGATCCGGAAGCCGGGATGGTTCGCCTCGATGGCGTCGACCTGCGCAAACTGAAGTCCGAGTCCCTGCACCGCGCCGTCGCCCTGGTGCCGCAGGATGTGGCCCTGTTCAACAACACGCTCGGCAACAACATCGGCTTCGCCAAACCCGGGGCCACAGACGCCGAAATCCGCGAGGCGGCCGACGCCGCGGAACTGGGCGGGTTCATCGACGGCCTGCCGCTGGGCATGGCCACGCCGGTCGGCGAGCGCGGCCTGAAACTGTCCGGCGGCGAGCGCCAGCGTGTCGGCATCGCCCGCGCTCTGTTGGCCAATCCGCGCCTGCTGGTCCTGGACGAAGCCACCAGCGCGCTGGATTCCCGCACCGAAGACGCCATCCAGCAGACCCTGCGCAAGGCCAGGGAAGGGCGCACCACCCTGGTCGTCGCCCACCGCCTTTCGACCATCGCCGACGCCGACGAGATCCTGGTGCTGAAAAAGGGCAAGATCGTCGAACGCGGCGCACATGCCGCTCTCTTGGCGCTGGACGGCGAATACGCCACCCTCTGGCGCCGCCAGACGCGCAAGGACCGCCAGGTCGTGAAGGAGAAGCCATGAAGTACCTGCACACGATGGTCCGGGTCCGCGATCTGGACGCGGCCCTGGACTTCTATTGCGCCAAGCTGGGTCTGGTGGAGATCAGCCGCAAGGATGTGCCCGCCGGGCGCTTCACCCTGGCTTTCCTGGCCGCGCCGGACGATGTGGAACGCGCCCGCGCCGGCGCAGCGCCGATGGTCGAACTGACGTACAATTATGATGTCGAGGACTATCAGGGCGGCCGCAATTTCGGCCACCTGGCCTATCAGGTTGACGATATCTACGAGACCTGCGCGCGGCTGTCGGCCGGTGGCGTGGTCATCAACCGTCCGCCCCGCGACGGCCACATGGCCTTTATCCGTTCGCCCGACGGCATTTCAGTGGAGTTGTTGCAAAAGGGCGGCGCGCTGCCGCCGGCCGAACCCTGGGCGTCGGCGCCCAACATCGGCAGCTGGTAGCCTGCCGGCCTAGCTGTCGCCCAGCTGTTGGGTGACAGACCGCGCGAAGGGGCTGTCCGAATAGTCGACGCAGAAGTTGACGTCGGGCTTGCAACGCTCGCGATACATCACCTGCCGCCCGCCGATGGTCCACACGGTGGCCAGCTGCGGCTGGCCGTCCGTGCCCAGGGTTCTGCGCCGCGCGACATAGCTGGGTTCGCCGAATTTGGTCTTCAGGCGATCGAGATAGGCGGCTGCGTCGGCCGGCGCGCCGCGGATCGCTACATTGATCAGGCGCTCGGTTCCGGCCGGGTCGGCCGACAGCAGATAGGTAATGTTCAGGCTGGCGCCGGACGGGCCCTTGTCCGCCAGGGTGCAGACTGCCACGCGCGTGTCGCGCGGCTGGCCGACCAGGATGATATGCGAGCATTCCGGCTTGCCGGCGGTCAGGTCCGGAAGGGCCAGCAGATCGGCTTTGGTCATGCCCAGTCGCGCGCCATGAAACAGCCCGTCGGGCGCGCTCGCCGCGATCGCCGCCGATCCCGAGATGGCGAGACCCAGACTTAGCAGAAAGATTTTTCCAGCTCGGACGGTCACGTGAAATTCCAGATTCAGTGTTCGTCCAAGGTCGGCTGATCGAGGCTTGTGGTCAACAGCGGCCCAACGACAGGCCGGTGGCCCAAACTCTCGACACCGGCGCCGCCCCTGGCGTTGGGCGAGGCGAGTGGCTCCGCGGGTAGGATTCGAACCTACGACCAGCCGGTTAACAGCCGGCTGCTC
>CAZJBC010000118.1:0-8657 GCA_964543805.1 uncultured Brevundimonas sp. | reverse complement strand
TTCCGCGACACCCTGATCGAACAGGCCGAGCAGGGGGTGGACTATTTCACCATCCACGCCGGCGTGCGCCTGCCGTTCGTGCCTCTCACCGCCAAACGCACCACGGGCATTGTCAGCAGAGGCGGCTCGATCATGGCCAAGTGGTGCCTGGCGCACCACCGCGAGAGTTTCCTCTATGAGCGGTTCGAAGAGATCTGTGAGATCATGGCCGCCTATGACGTCAGCTTCAGCCTCGGCGACGGCCTGCGCCCCGGCTCGATCGCCGACGCCAATGACGAAGCCCAGTTCGCGGAACTGCGCACCCTGGGCGAGCTGACCAAGGTCGCCTGGAATCACGGCTGCCAGGTGATGATCGAGGGCCCCGGCCACGTGCCGATGCACAAGATCAAGGCCAATATGGATGAGCAGCTGAAGCATTGCGGCGAGGCGCCGTTTTATACGCTTGGCCCGCTGGTGACCGACGTCGCCCCCGGCTACGACCACATCACCTCGGCCATCGGCGCGGCCATGATCGGCTGGTTCGGCACCGCCATGCTCTGTTACGTGACCCCGAAGGAGCACCTGGGACTTCCCGACCGCCAGGACGTCAAGGACGGGGTCATCGCCTACAAGATCGCCGCCCATGCCGCCGATCTGGCCAAGGGCCACCCCGGCGCGCAGGAATGGGACAACGCCCTGTCGCGGGCGCGGTTCGAGTTCCGCTGGGAAGACCAGTTCAACCTGGGCCTCGATCCGGAGACCGCCCGCCAGTACCACGACGAGACCCTGCCGAAGGAGGCGATGAAAACCGCCCACTTCTGCTCGATGTGCGGGCCCAAGTTCTGCTCGATGAAGATCAGCCAGGACATCCGCGAGGCCGCCCGCGCGCAGAACGAAGTCGCCGAAGCCGGGATGGCGGAGATGAGCGAGAAATTCAAGGCGATGGGCAGCGAGGTCTATGTGGAGACCAAGACCTGATCGCCAACCTCGACGAACGCGCGCGCTTGTGAAAAAGAAGCCGCCATGTCCGACGTTCTTCGCCTCAAAGACACCAAACAGCACGACCCCCGCGTCGACGAATGGCTGGACCAGCAGTCCGGTGATCTGGGGATCATCGCGCGCGAGCTGGTGCGGATCATCCGCACCCTGGCGGTCGGCGGCACCGAGACCATGCGAGACGGCTCGCCGGTGACCTGCATCGATGCGGCGCCCTTCGTCTATGTGTCCATGCAGCCCGATCACCTGAGCGTCGGCTTTTTCCAGGGCGCGGAGCTGCCCGATCCGCACGGCTTGCTGACCGGAACCGGCAAGGCCATGCGCCACGTCCGGCTCAAGCCGCGAGAGCGGATGAACGGACAGGCGGTGATCGACCTGGTTCAAGCGGCTTATGACGACATGTCGCGCCGCGCGGCGGGAACCGTCCACTAAGGGGGCCGTTAGCTCTGCATAAGCCCGGCGCATTCGCCGGGTCGCCGCGGAGAGCCCCATGCTCGGGACCATTCTGATCGTTATTCTGATCCTGGCGCTGATCGGCGCCCTGCCGACCTGGGGCCATTCGCGTAACTGGGGCTATTATCCCAGCGGCGGGCTGGGCCTGGTGGTGATTATCCTGGTCATCCTGCTGTTGATGGGTCGGCTCTAGGGCCTATGCCAACGCGGAGAGGGCGGCAGCCCCGACGGTGCTCGATACGCGCGAGAACAGCCTGATCCTGGAAGCCTAGATCGAAACGCCCGTGCCGATCGGACAGAACACCCCTGTGCCGCCAATGCCGCAGTATCCGCCCGGGTTCTTGGCCAGATACTGCTGGTGATAGGCCTCGGCGAAATAGAAGGGGCCGGCCGGCGCGATCTCGGTGGTGATCGGTCCATAGCCGCGGGCCGCCAGCGCCTGGCCATAGGCCGCGCGCGAAGCCTCCGCCGACGCGGCCTGGGCCCCATTGGCTGTATAGATCCCCGAGCGGTACTGGGTCCCGACATCATTGCCCTGGCGCATGCCCTGGGTCGGATCATGGCCTTCCCAGAACACCTTGAGCAGGTCGTCGTAGGTGATGACCCTGGGGTCGTAGACCACCAGCACACCCTCGGTGTGGCCGGTGCGGCCTGAGCAGACCTCCTCATAGGTCGGATTGGGCGTATGGCCGGCGACATAGCCGACGGCGGTGACCCATACGCCGGGCAGCGACCAGAACTTTTTCTCCTCGCCCCAGAAACAGCCCATGGCGAACTGCGCTGTCTCGAGCCCCTCGGGGTAGGGTCCGGCCAGCGCATGGCCATTGATGAAATGCGTCGCCGCCGTGGGGATCGGATCCGGCCGTCCGTTCAGGGCCTCTGCAGCGGTGGGGATGGTCTTGGGCTTGGATGCGAAGAACATGGCGAGGTCCTCGTGATCGCGGAAAGGATCGCGAATAAAGATAGGAAGGCCTGCGCAAATAACACCTCCCCCATTGCGCAGCCATGGGGGAGGGGGACCGCGAAGCGGTGGAGGGGGCGAGCGGCGTCGCCTGACGGTGCGTGGGGCTCGCCCCCACCGACGGCTACGCCGTCGGCCTCCCCCGTAAACGGGGGAGGTGTTCAGAAGGTCAGTCCAGCGTCGTCCGATATCGCGCCATCGCCACCCCTGCGACCACCAGGACGAACGCCGCCAGGGCCGCGATGCTGGGCCAGGTCTCGGAAAAGCCCACGCCCTTGAGCAGCGCGCCGCGAATGATGCGCAGGAAGTGGGTGACCGGGATGACCGAGCCGATCACCTGGGCCCAGGCCGGCATGCCGCGGAACGGGAACATGAAGCCGGACAGCAGGATCGACGGCAGGATGTAGAACACCGACATCTGCATGGCCTGCAGCTGGCTCTTGGCGAGCGTCGAGAACAGAAAGCCCAGCGACAGGCTGCCGATGATGAACAGGGTGATCCCTGCCGCCAGCGCGCCCCAGCCGCCCTCGAACGGCACATGGAACAGCAACCGGGCCAGGACCAGGATGACGCTCGCCTGCATCAGGCCGATGACCACATAGGGCGCCAGCTTGCCGATCATCACCTCGATGGGCTCCACGGGCGTGGCCAGCAGGCTTTCCATGGTGCCGCGCTCGCGCTCGCGGGTCAGGGCCAGAGCCGTCATCAGCACCAGGGTCATGGTCAGCACGATGCCCAGCAGGCCCGGCACGATGTTGTAGGCGGTGATGTTCTCGGGGTTGTATCGCCGGTGGACAACGGCCTCGAAGGCCGGCGGCGCGCCCAGGCGGGCGAGGGGGCCTTTCAGATCGTTGGCCAGCGCCGTCTGCGGCAGGCCGGACACCGCGCCGATCGCGCCGGCCGCGGCGATGGGATCAGACGCGTCGGCCTCGATCAGGATCTGGGCGTGATCGCCGCGCACGACCCGGGTGCTGAAGTCTTCCGGGATGGTGATGGCGAACAGGGCCTTGCCCGAATCCAGCGCGTGATCCAGCTCGGCCGGCGAGTGGGCCTCGGCGACGAAATCAAAATAGCCGGTGTTCTTCAGCGCCGCCGCCACCGACCGCGAATAGTCGCTGCGGTCCTGGTCCAGCAGGACGGCGGGCAGGTGCTTGGGGTCGGCGTTGATCGCATAACCGAACAGCATCAGCTGGATGATCGGGATGGCCAGGATCATGGCGTAGGTCAGCCGGTCCCGCGACAGCTGGGTGAATTCCTTGACCATCACCGCCAGGATGCGCAGGCCGCTGATCATTCGAAGTTGTCCTTCGAGGCGTCCATCAGGTGGATGAACACGTCCTCGATGGTCGGTGTCATCTCGCTCCAGTGGGTTCCGGCCTTGCGGAAAGGCGCGATGGCGGCTTCCAGCGCCGCGCGGCCGGTTCCGCTAACGTGCACGGCCGAGCCGAAGGCCGCCGCCATCTCAACGCCGGGCTTGCCGGTCAGGTCCTGCGCCAGGCGCTCGGAGCCTTCGCCCTCGCCGCGGAAGGTGATCAGCCGCGATTGTTTGACCAGCTGGTCGATCGTGCCGCGGGCCATCAGCACGCCATAGGCGATATAGGCGATGTCATGGCACCGCTCGGCCTCGTCCATGTAGTGGGTGGAGACCAGCACGGTCAGGCCCTCGGCGGCGAGGCTGTGGATCTCGTCCCAGAACTCGCGCCGCGCCTTGGGATCGACGCCGGCGGTGGGCTCGTCCAGCAACAGCAGTTTCGGCTCGTGCAGGATCGCCGCCGCCAGGGCCAGGCGCTGTTTCCAGCCGCCGGACAGGGCGCCGGCCAGCTGGCGGCGGCGGTTGGTCAGGCCCAACCGCTCCAGCGCCTGATCGACCCGCTCGCGGCGGCGGTCCATGCCATAGACCTGGGCGACGAAGCGCAGGTTCTCGGCGATGGTCAGGTCCTCATAGAGCGAGAACCTCTGGGTCATGTAACCGGTGACCCGCTTGATCTGCCGCGCCTGGGTGATGATATTCAGGCCCAGGCACGTGCCCGACCCGGAGTCCGGCGTCAGCAGGCCGCACAGCATGCGCAGCGTCGTCGTCTTGCCCGATCCGTTCGGGCCCAGGAACCCGGTGACCTTGCCCTGTTCGACCTGGATGGAAACGTCCTTGACCACGTGCTTGTCGCCAAAGCTCTTGTTCAGGTTCTTCACGTCGATGGCGAAGGTCACTTGCCGTTCCCAGCCGCCAGCGGCGTCACA
Source organism: uncultured Brevundimonas sp. (assembly GCA_964543805.1). Lineage (GTDB taxonomy): Bacteria > Pseudomonadota > Alphaproteobacteria > Caulobacterales > Caulobacteraceae > UBA5005. Next base: position 4,030 of record CAZJBC010000118.1, on the reverse strand, counting down.
TCCACCGGCTGGCCGGGCGCCAGGTCGCGCGGGCGTTCGGGGCGGGCCTCGATCAGGAACACCAGCCGCTTGCGCTGGTCGCGGTTGTAGAGCACCGGCGGGGTGAATTCGGCGCGGGGGCTGACGTAGGTAATGGTCGCGGTCTGGGCCGCGCAGCCGTCGCAGCCGAACCGCACGGTCTTGCCGGCCCTGTAGGCGGCCAGCGCCGTCTCGGGCACGAAGAAGCGGATCTTGACCTGGGCGTCGGGCAGCAGCGAGACCACCGGCTGGTTGGCCGGCGCCCATTCGCCGGGACGGAAGAAGACATCCTCGACAATCGCGTCGGCGGGGGCGTGGGGGGCCAGCTGGTTCTGGCGTGAGGTCGCCTCGGTGACCTGTTCGCGGGCCTGCTGGCTGCGCGCCTGGGCCGCCACCTGCTGGTCGCTGCGGGCGCCCAGTTCGGCCACGTCCAGCTGGCGCGAGGCCTGGTCGAAAGCAGCCTGGGCCACGCCAAGGCTCGCCCGCGCCTGATCGAGCACGGACTGGGCATAGATGCCCTCGCGCACCAGGGTCTGGGTGCGGGAAAAATCGACCTGGGCCTTGTCGAGCGTGGCGCGGGCCGACTGGCGTTCGGCCTGGATGACGGCCAGCTCGGCCGGCCGCTGGCCCTTGGCCGCGTCGCGGGCGGCGGCCTCGGCGGCGGCGGCGTTTGCCGCCGCTTCCGCCGTCTGGGCCTGGGCGGTGTTGGGGTCGATCTGGAACAGGGCCGCGCCCGCCGCCACGTGATCGCCGCGCTCGACGTCCAGCCTGGTCACCAGACCCGACGTGGCGGCCGACAGATAGAGCGGCTCGCCCTCGACATAACCCGAGATCACCGCCGGCCCCTGCGCGGGCCACAGCTTCCAGACGGCAAAGGCGGCGCTGGCCGCGACGGCCAGGACCACGGGAAGAATGATAAACCGCCGTTTCATGCGCCGGCTTCCTGAGGCGTCAGCATGCCGCGCGTCAGCACCTTCAGGTGCTGGGCGGCCAGCTCGTCCACATCGAAGGCCGCGGCGCCGACAGGCGTGAAGGTCTCGCGCCAGATCACGCTCATCACCAGGGGCGAGACCAGCTGAAAGGCGTAGAGCCGGGGGTCGCCCTCGCGCACCTCGCCGCGGGCCTGGGCGGCCGCGATGGCGGCGGTCAGCACCCCGATCATCGGCGAGACCACCGCCTCGTGCCAGTCGCGGGCCAGGGCCGGGAAATTGCGGCTCTCGCCGATCACCATCTTGGCGATGGCCCCCAGCGGCGAAGACCGCACCGTCTCGGCGAACAGGGCGACCAGGGCGTCCATGAATCCGGAGAACGGTCCTGCGGCTTTCGCGGCGGCCTCGCGCACCCGTTCGATATTGGGCGCCGCCGACTGGCGGACCACGGCGTGGAAGACCTCTTCCTTGGTGGCGAAATAGAGATAGACGGCGCCCTTGCTGACCCCGGCGCGGGCGGCGATGTCGTCCATGCGCGCGGCGGCGAAACCCTTTTCGGCAAAGACCTGCAGGGCCGCCTCGGCGATCTCGCCGGGCCGGGCGTCCTTGCGCCGTCTGCGGGCGGTCAGCTCGTCCATCGCTCAATCCGTGACTGACTGGTCAGTCAGTAATATGCACAAGCCTAACCGAGACGCCAGTCAAATTGTTCCGGGATCAGATTGAAATGCTTGGGTGGGAACACAATTGACCCGTCCACCTCAATTCCCCAAAATTCGTCATCCCGGCGACTACCCTTCGAAACCGTGACCATCGAATCCTTCTCCCCTTGCGGGAGAAGGTGGTTTTGAGATGTGGCGCAATTTTCCAGGGGCAGTTGAAATGTTCGATCACAGGAATGTCGATTGGCCTCTACGCCTTGTCGGGCGCGGCCTCGTAGGTGACATCCGCGCGGGTCAGATGATCCAGGCGCACGAACCGCACGCCGCGCCTGACCAGCGCCTCGATACCATCGGCCACGCCCTGGCCGCTCGAGCGCGTCGGCTGGTTGACGTGGGCGACGATGACATCGCCATCCGCCGCCGCCGTGATGCGCCCGGCGACCGTATGGGCGGGCAGCGAGGCGCCCTGATCGGCGTTCAGCGAATAGGCTCCGATGGCAAAGCCCCAGCCCTCGATCGCCTCGCGGGCGGCGGGCGAATAGAAACCCGTCGCCGCGCGATACCAGACCGGGTCAGCCCCGGTCAGCGCCCTGACGTCGGCGGCGCCGGTCCGCACCTCATGCTCGATAGCGGCCAGGGTTCCGGCGCTCTGGATGCCGAAGATCTGCCGCGATCCCAGCACCGGCGGCACATGCCGGTCGCCGTGGTTCTCCAGTGCGAACAGGTCAGGGTGGGCCTTCAGGAACGCCACGCCCTCCGGATGGCGGCGGATCCATGAGCCGGTGACAAAGATCGTCGCGGGTGTGGCGGTCTTGACCAGCATGTTGGCGATCCGCAGGTCAAAGCCGCCGGGGCAGGCGTCCAGGGTCAGCGCCACCGTCGGCGCCCCGGCCGAGCGCGCCTTCAGCCGCATGCCCGGCTCGACCATGTCCCCCGCCGCCGCCGCCGCCGGACCGGCCGCCAGCGCCGAGGCCAGCGCCCCGGCCAGAACATCCCTGCGCGATGCGCCCGGTTTCATCGTCTTGCGCCCATGGCTTGAACCGACTCCCGAAAAGGGGGTGTTATCGCTTCAACGGATCGAAAGTTGGGCGGGCACAGCAACATGACGGCGCCAATAGCAGACCTGCCCGCCGGCCTGAAGCTGGCGATTGACGATGTCCCGCCGCCCGACCTGCGCGCCACCCTGGCCCGCGAGATCAACGACTTTCATTCGCGCACCGTGCCGCACACGGCGCGGCGGTTTTCCGTGCGCATAATCGGCAAAGACGAAGCCCTGCTGGGCGCGGTGGTCGGCGTCATTTCCTGGGAGTGGCTGTTCATCGAGGCCCTGTGGGTCAGCGATGACCTGCGCGGCCAGGGCGCGGGCCGGCGCCTGATGGCCGAAGCGCAGGCCTATGCCCGCACCGAAGGCTGCCATTCCGCCTGGCTCGACACCTTCCAGGCCCGACCCTTCTACGAGGCCATCGGCTACGAGGTCTTCGGCCAGCTGGATCACTTCCCCGCCGACCAGACCCGCTACTTCATGCGGCGAAAGCTGGGGTGACGGCGGAAAGGCTGGCGGTGGACGCAGTCACTCGGAAACTATTCTCTGGTATTTGAGTATAAGCATCACGTATTCTTGTTTGGTGACGTCATTGCCAAATACTATTTCTGAGAGATGATGTCGCCGCGTTAGTTGATGGGCCTGTTTAGCTCGTCGAGCACTAATTACCCGGTTCGGTTTCGATAAGCACTCCTACGCTGGAGGCGATGAAATGCGACATGAGGACGCCGCGGCCGTGGTCGCGTCTCCAGATCTCGAAGCTGAGATCGAGGCGCTTCAATCGATGGGATTGACCGAACTGCGTGCGGGCTGGTCCAAACGCTGGGGCTGCTCGCCGCGGCTTCGATCTGTAGAATTGTTGCGCCTGATGATCGCCTGGCGACTGCAGGCCGCGGCCCTGGGCGGCCTGAACGGCACAACCCGCCGGCGGCTGAAGCAGAGTTTCATTCCGTGGTCGCGACCGCCGGCTGGCACTCGACTGACGAGGGAATTCCGTGGCGTGCTGCATCACGTTGACGTCGGCCTTGATGATTTCACTTACACCGGCCGGGCGTACAAAAGTCTCTCGGAGATCGCCCGGGAGATCACGGGTACGAGGTGGAATGGCCCCAGGTTCTTCGGCCTGCGCCCAGGCCCAGGTCAATGAACGAGGAGCCAGCTTCCATTCGTTGTGCGATCTACACGCGAAAGAGTTCTGAGGAGGGTCTGGCTCAGGCCTTCAACAGCCTGCATGCCCAAAGAGAAGCGTGCGAGGCATACATCAAATCGCAGGCGGGCGAAGGCTGGTTACTGCTGCATGACCGCTATGACGACGGCGGCCACTCGGTTGGGTCGATGGAGCGTCCGGCGCTTCGTCATCTGCTGGCGGATATTGCAGCCCA
>CAZJBC010000117.1:0-8694 GCA_964543805.1 uncultured Brevundimonas sp. | reverse complement strand
GGTCTTGTCCAGGACTGCCTATCAGGATCGCCCGGTGCGTCACGAGTACCGGCTCACAACCAAGGGGCTCGACCTTTACCCCGTGCTGATGGGCATCGTGAACTGGGGCGACCGCCACTATGCCGGCGAGGCTGGCGCGCCCATGCTGCATAGACACAAGGGCTGCGGCCATGACTTCCATCCGGTCATGACCTGCTCGGAATGCGGTGAAGCGGTCAGCGCCCGCGAGGTCGAGACACATCGCCGCGAGCCGCGAGTCGGGCCTGTGACTGGGTAGAAGTTGGACGCGCGCGCGAATGTCCGCAAACCGGCATCGCCTGAATGTCAGCTATTGGCGCAATGCAGCGGTAACGAGACATCAATAGGAATGTCCGCTACCCACCCTTGTTGGACATTGAGAAGGTCCGCTTTAGGGTTGTTCGAATTCAACGGTAGCGGCAATCTGACCACATAGCGGAGCTGTTACGTGCTCATCCTTTTCGTCATCCCTGCCGTGATCTTTATTTGCTGCGGCTTCGCACAGTTCTGGTTCCACAGGAGGATACGGCGTGCCCTCATAGATCGGCATTCCGACCTATATCTCGCGATATCGCATAAAGCTTTTTTCCCGGATGCCGCTTTGATGCGCTTCGCCTTCAGCCGACGAGCCAAGGACTTGAACGATCCGGCTCTGTCCTCAGCTGTAGGGCAGTATCGATTGCTCCTGTTGATTGCTTTTGTCGCTTGGATTGCGGTGGCGGGCGTGCTGGTCACAGGGCTTGTCCACTAACATCCGATCAAGTCTGCTCCCCAGCCATTTCAGACGTTCCGAAGGCCGGGTTATGGGACAGTCGCCCAGCCCCTACCCCGCCCTCAGCATCACGAACGAGACATTGTCCGGCGCGCCGCGCTCCAGGCACGTGGCGACGAAGGCGTCGGCGGCGGCTTGGAGGTCCGGCGCCTGCAGGCCGGCCAGCAGTTCGTCATCGCTCAGCAGCCGGGTCAGGCCGTCGCTGGCCAGCAGGAAGACATCGCCGGCCAGCACCGGCTCGCCGACCGCGTCGAGCACCAGGGCCGCGTTGGCGCCGACCGCGCGGGTGATGATGTTGGCGTTGGGATGGCTGGCGGCGTCGGCGGGATCGATCTCGCCGGCCTCGACCAGGTCCTGCACTAGGCTGTGGTCGCGGGTCAGCTGAACAATGGCGCCGCCCCGGGCGCGATAGGCGCGGCTGTCGCCGGCCCACAGGCAGGTGAAGGCCTGCGCATCGGCCAGCAGGACGACCACCGTGCTGCCGATGGTGCGCTGGCTGGGCCCGCGCTCGCCCAGGGTGACAAGCTCGGCGTGGGCGTCGGCCAGCATCAGCCGGGCGCGGGCGGTGCGGGCGGTCAGATCACGGCCGACGCCAACCCGGCTCAGCACCTCGACCACCAGGGCGCTGGCCACCTCGCCGGCATCGTGCCCGCCCATGCCGTCGGCCACCGCCCAGATGCCAAGGTCGGGCCGCGACAGCACCGCGTCCTCGTTGATCTTGCGCCGGCAGCCGACGTGGGTGCGGGTGACGCTCTCAAATTTCACAGCCCGGTTTCCCCGCAATCCTGCCCACGGCCCCGACATTAGCTGATCAAAAATCAGTCAGACAGGGCCGCCTCTCGCATCCAGTCTAGTGGAGATGCGGCCGCTTCCCAACGCCGGCGTCTGGGGACTCGCCAAGTCCGTCCCGGAATGCCTATCTTGCGGGCGATCGGCGGGACGAGGGGACGAGACGCGTTGAACACGCCCTATCACAGCAAGGCTTTGCCCCAGGGCACCATTCTGCGCGAATGGGAGCTGGAGCAGGTATTGGGTGTCGGCGGTTTCGGCATCGTCTATCGCGGCCGCGGCGTGCACTTCAACGAAACCGTCGCCATCAAGGAATATTTCCCCGGCGCGATCAGCGACCGCACGGACGGCACCACGGTGACGCCGACGGATTCCTCGTCCGAGGAAATCTATGCCCTGGGCCTGGAGAAGTTCGTCGAGGAAGCCAAGATCCTGTGGAACCTGTCCAAGCCCGACCGGCACCCCAATGTGGTCAGCGTGCGCAGCCTCTTCACCATCCACGGCACCGCCTACATGGTGATGGACTTTGAGTCCGGTCTGTCGCTGTCGCAGCTGCTGAAGGAAGGCCGCCGGTTCGACGAGGAAAGCCTGCTGGCCCTGATCAAGCCGGTGGCCGAGGGCCTGGACCGGGCGCACCGGGCCGGCGTTATTCACCGCGACATCAAGCCGGCCAATATCCTGGTCGATGACCGGGGCCGTCCCGTACTGATCGATTTCGGCTCGGCGCGGTTCGATTCCGGCCAGGCGACCAGCACCAAGGTCACGTTCTACACCCCGCCCTATGCGGCGCTGGAGCAGTACGTCAAAACCTATCAGCAGGGGCCGTGGACGGACATCTACGCCCTGGGCGTGACGCTCTATCAGTGCGTCACCGGCGAAAAGCCGCCCGAGGTGCTGGAGCGCCTGCACGGCGGTCTGGGCGAAACGCTGTCAGCCAAGCCGCGGCCGGGCTTCAGCCGCGCGTTTTGCCGGGCGGTGGACGCGGCCATGGCGATCCGGCCCTCCGACCGGCCGCAGTCGATTCCCCAATGGCTGGCCATGTTCGACGAGCCCGATGCGCCCGTCGACGACGAGGCGACCCGCATCGGCGGCTTTGCGCCCCAGGGCGAGGCGACGGTCGCCGCGCCGATGATGGCGGCTGACCCTTATCCGCCGGCCGCCCCGGCCGCAGTCGCCGCTGCGCCCGCCCCCGCTCCCGCGGCCCGCAAGCCGAGCTGGATCCTGCCGGCCGGGATCGCCGGGGCCGTCGTAATCGCCGCCGGCGTCGGCGTCGTGGCGCTGAAACCCCATGGCGGCGCGCCGGCCGCGCCGAAAGCCGCAGCGACGACGGTGGCGGCCGCCCCCGTTGCGGCTGTCGCAGCGCCCGCAGCGCCTGGCTCGACGGTGGATGTGAAGGCGGTGGGAGACGCCGCCGCGGGCCTGATCGCCGACGCCAAACACCAGTCCCGGCCGGCTTCGGAAGTCGCGTCCCTGAACGACTCGCAGAGCAAGATCGCCGCGGTCATCGCCCAGATCCAGGCGGCTGGCGCGGGCGACAAGACCGCCCTGGTAACCCAGCTGAACGGCCTGGGCGCCGACATGGCCAGGCACGAGACCTCGGCCCTCAGCCGCGCGGCGGCAGGCCAGGCCCGCGAGGTGCAACAAACCCTGAGCGGCGCGTCCCTGCCCGCCGACGCCAAGGCCGCCCTGACCCAGGTGACCCAGTCCAAGGCCCAGCTCGACAGCGCCGCCTCCGGCGCGGCCCAGACGGGCGACGCCGCCGCCGCGATCGGCGCGGCGCGCCACGCCCTGACGGCCTTTGCGGCCTTCTCCACCGCCTATTCGGGCGCCACGAAATTCTTCGCCCCCGTCAAGCGGGCCGAGGTCGTGGCTGAGGCTGGCCAGGCGCGGACCCTGTCGGGCGAAGTGATCACCTTCGCCTCGGCCGCCAAGCCGGGCCTGTTCGCATCGTCGGCCCGCAAGACGGCCTACAAGACTTTGCAGGACAACGCCGCCAAGGCGCGCACCCAGGCCGCCCAGCTGGAACAGCTGTCGGGTTCGGTGGCCTCGATGACGGACCTGGGCCAGATCGAAACGGCGATGACCCAGGTGCGCAGCGTCAAGAGCGACCTGTCGAGCCTGCGCGAAGCCTCCGCCGCCGCGGCCCAGGCGTCGCAGAAGAACTGATCGTTCGGAAATTTACCGCGCGATCGAAACGATCAGCCGGTTGTTTGGCGAAAAGCCGTGGGCGGCGGGCGCTGGTGTCTCGTAGCGCATCGCGGCGCTCAGCTTGCGCACCAGGGAAATGCCCAGGCCCCCGGGCGTGGCGGCCTCCAGAGTGGCGGGGCGGGCAGGCTCGGCGGCGGCCACTGGGTCAAAAGGCGCCCCGTCATCCTCGAAGGTCAGGTCGATGACGCCGGGCGGCGCCGCCACCGTTACGTGGATCGACGGGTCCGAGCCGGCGGCAAAGCCGTGGCGGACGATGTTGGAGATCACCTCTTCGAAGATGACCTCAAGGCGGTTGATGACGCGCGGGTCGATGTCCAGCGGCGCCAGGTAGTCGAGAATCGCCAGGCGGCCGTCCTCCACCGCTCCCAGGGTGTTGTTCAGCACCAGATGAAGGTCCCCGCCGGACTGGGTTGTGTCGCGCAGCCCGCCGCCCGGCGGCGGCGCGGCCGGCGTCATATGAAGGTGGCGATCGCCGCCAGCGCTTCGGCTTCCGACATGGCCACCGGCACGATCTCGCCAATGCCGGAGGTCTCCAGCACCTCGGCCACCGCCGGGGTGGCGCCATAGATCACCAGCCGGCCGCCCTTGCTGGCCAGCGACCGGGCCGTGGTCAGCAGCATGCGGATGCCCAGCGAGGCCAGGAACGTGACCTGGGACAGATCCACCGCCGTGCTCCTGCCGGCCGGCAGGATGGCCGCCGAGAACGGAATCTCGACAGCGCTGGCGCCTGCGGAATCGAGGCGCCCGGACAGCGCGACCTTCTTGACGCCGTCGACTTCACCGACCTGCACGCTCATGGTGTTTCCTCCCCTGGACGGGCCCGCGAGCCCGCTAATCGAATGTCATGACGACCAGGGAGAAGTCATCGTCCAGCCCTCCCGGCCGCGCCGCCGTGGTGACCGCCCTGTAGAGCCGTTCGCATTCGCTCTGCCCTTCGGCGGGCGCGGCGGTCAGCAGGCCAAGGAAGTCGTCCAGCTCCCACTGTACCTCATCGATTGTGACAATTTCGAATACCCCGTCGCTGAACAGGTAAACCGAGGCGCCGGGCGGCACGATGGCGGAGTCGCTTGCGTACTTCTTGCCCGGAAATGCGCCGATCATCGGGTTGCGAGCGCCCAGCGGCGACGGGGCTGACCGGTCCTGGGGCAAGAGGTAGGCCGGGTGATGGCCGGCGCTGGCGAAATCCAGCCGGCGGGTCTCTGAATCGTACACGCCGTACCAGATGGTGAAGTACATGTCGGCGTGGTTTTCCATCTGGAACATGGCGTTCAGCGTGGTCAGCACCTGGGCCGGATCGGTCATGTCGGTGTTGGGCAGCGCCTTCTGGCGCAGCACGTTCATCACCGCGACGCTGTGCATGGCCGCCCCGGCGCCGTGGCCGGAAACGTCGATCAGATAGCCGGCGTACTGGGTCTCCGACAGAGCCCCATAGCCGAAGGCGTCGCCCCCCAGACGGGTGCAGGGCTTGTAGAACCAGTCGGCGCGGATCCGGCCCTCGGCGATTTTCGGCGGCAGCAGGGCCTGGATGTAGGAATTGGCGGTTTCAAGCTCATGGTCCAGCTCGTCGGACTGCATGATCTCGCGGCGGGTGCGCCATTCGTGCTTCAGCGCCCGGCGGCCGACCTGCAGCATGCCGCCGACCGGCAGAACCGCCTGACCGCTGATCCGCACGCCGTCAATGAAGACCCCATTGGTGGAATTCAGATCCGTGACCACCAGGTCATCGCCCTGCACCGCCAACTGACAGTGCGAACGCGAGATTTCGGAATCGGCCAGGATGATACTGGCCGGCGCTGTCCGTCCGATGGTCGCCCCGGCCGGTCCGATTACATGGCGCCGGTCCGCGCCAAGCACATCGGCCGCCTCGAGCACATGCACCCGGTCGTCGAGGACAATGTCCACGGCGCGGGCCGATGTGACGATCTGGGTCCGTTCCTCGTCCAAGCTGTTCCCGCCCCAATTCTCCGGCCCGCCATCTAAGCTTGGCGGCGCCCGCGGGGCAACATAGGTCGTGGGCGGCCCTGCGCCACAAACCTGCGCGCGAATAGGCTTAGGCCGGCGGCCAGTTGACTTGGCCGCACGCCGATATGCCCAGTTTTTAGGCGCTTTGGCCGGGGATTTGGTCCAATTCAGCCCGGGACTATCTAAACGTCCGTCAGACAAGCTTGATTGTGCGCGGCCGGAACGGCCGAGACAGGGAGCGGAAATAAGCGCGTTCGCATCATGACAGATGTCCTGAGCACAACCATCGATCCTGCGGCGCCGGTAAAATCGGAGTCCCTGTCCGAGATCGAGAACGTCCTGAACTGGCAGTACGCCCAGTGCCTGGACAACCTGGACGGCGAGGTCGCCGATTATATTCCCGAGTTGGCCAAGGTCGCACCCAATCAGTTCGGCATGGCGGTGGCCACCCAGACCGGCGAGATCGTCAGCGTCGGCGACGCCGAGGCGCTGTTCACCATCCAGTCGATTTCCAAGGCCTACACCTTCGCCATGCTGCTGGAAGAGGTGGGCCGCGAGGAAACCTACGCGGCCGTCGGCATTCAGCCCAGCGCCGAGCCTTTCAACACCATTAGCCTGGAGGCAAAAACCAACCGGCCCTTCAACCCCATGGTCAACACCGGCGCCATCGCGGTGGCCGGCCGCCTGCGCCAGGTGCTGGGCCCGTCGGCCTTCGACAAGGTGCTGGAGGTGTTCAGCCGCGCCGCCGGGCGGCCGCTGGACGTGGACTACAAGGTGTTCGAATCCGAACGCGAGACCGGCCATCGCAACCGCGCCATCGGCCACCTGCTTCGCGCAGCCGGCGTCTTCGACATCCCGGTCGACGACGTGCTGGACGTCTATTTCATGCAGTGCTCGGTGCGGGTGACCGCCAAGGACCTGGCGGTCATGGGCGCGACACTCGCCAATCTCGGGGTCAATCCGATCACGCGCAAGGACGTCTACGGCGTCGATTCGGTGCGCGATGCGCTGTCGGTGATGTTCACCTGCGGCATGTACGACGGGGCCGGCGATTGGGCGACAAGGGTCGGCCTGCCGGCCAAGAGCGGCGTCGGCGGCGGCATTCTGGCGGTCATCAATCGCCAGGCCGGGATCGGCGTCTTTTCACCCCGGCTGGACGAGGCGGGCAATTCGGTGCGCGGCAAGCTGTGCTGCATCGGCCTGGCCGACGCGCTGGGCCTGCACGCTTTTGACGCCACCAATCCGGGATCCAGTTTCCTGCGCGGTCTGGCCAAGCTGGGATAGCGTGCGATGACACAAGAGCGGCCGGGGGCCATCCGATGATAGACGTCCAGGAACTTGAAGGCGGCCTGACCAAGGTGATCCTCAGCGGCCGCATCGACTTTGCCGGCGCCCAGGCGATCGACGCGCCCATGAAGGCGGTAGCTTCGTCCAGCAAGTCGGTTGTGATCGACTTGTCCGCCGTGGACTTCATCGCCTCCATGGGCCTGCGGATCCTGATCATGTGCGCCAAGACCATTCACAGCCGCTCGGGACGCGTCGTGCTGCTGGGCGCGAAGAAGGGCGTCGCCGACGTCATCCACATGAGCGGCGTCGATGAGCTGATCCCGGTGTTCGACGCCGAGGCCGACGCCATTTCCGCCGCCGTGCCGGCCTGACCGGCCGGCGCCATGCCTCTCGTTTCCGCCGTGGCTTTGACCTCCGACCTGGCCGACCTGGGCAGGGTTTATCCCTGGCTTGAAGACGCCGCCGCGGGCAAGGACCTTCCCGAGGGCCTGCTGACCCGGATGCATGTGGCGCTGGAAGAGGCCGTGGCCAATGTCGCCATGCACGGGTTCGATCCCGGTCGCACCGGCCAGATCACCCTGCGCCTGCACGAGATTCCGGGCGCCCTGGTGATCGAGATCGACGACAATGGCGTGCCGTTCGACCCCATCGCCGCACCCAAGCGGGTGGATGCCGACAATCTGGCGGATGTGCGCATCGGCGGCCGCGGCCTGACCCTGATCCGCGGCTGCTGCGAAGATGTCCGCTACGAACGGCGCGACGCCATGAACCATCTGACCCTGAGGTTCGCGGTTGGGGCGGTTTAAGCCCCGACCAGCTCGCGCCGGACCATGGCGGCGTAGTCTTCCATCAGGCTAAGCGAGATATTGCCCGGCTTGAACTTGTGCTCGGCGATCTCGCCGACCGGGGTTACTTCCGCCGCCGAGCCGGTGATGAACACCTCCGAGAAGGCGCCCAGTTCCTCGGCCGGGATGTGCCGCTCGATGATCTGGTAGCCGCGCTCGCCGGCCAGGCGGATCACCGACTGGCGGGTGATGCCGTTCAGGAAGTTGTCCGGCGTCGGCGTGTGGATCACCCCGTCGCGCACCAGGAAGATGTTGGCGCCGGTCGCCTCGGCGATATAGCCGCGGCAGTCCAGCATCAGGGCGTCGGCGTAGCCGTCGCGCTCGGCGGCGTGTTTGGACAGGGTGCAGATCATGTACAGGCCGGCGGCCTTGGCATGCACGGGGGCGGCCGAGGCGTCGGGGCGATTGTACTTGGCGCGGGCCAGTCGGATACCCTTGCGCTTCTGCTCGGGGTCGAAATAGCTGGGCCAGTCCCAGGCCGCGACCGCCAGGTGGATGGTCGAGTTCTGGGCCGACACGCCGATCATTTCCGAACCGCGCCAGGCGATCGGGCGGACATAGCAGTCCTCCAGCCCGTTCTTGCGGCAGACTTCCAGCTTTATGGCGTCCAGCTCCTCGGCCGAGACCGGGACCTTGAAATCCATGATCCGCCCCGAATTGATCAGGCGCTCGGAGTGCTCGCGGCTGGCGTAGATCTCGCCGCCGTACATGCGTTCGCCCTCGAACACCGCCGAGGCGTAGTGCAGGCCGTGGGTCAGTACGTGCACCTTCGCCTCGCGCCAGGGCGTGAACTGGCCGTCCAGCCAGATCCAT
>CAZJBC010000116.1:0-8718 GCA_964543805.1 uncultured Brevundimonas sp. | reverse complement strand
AAGCGGCTGAACGCGAGGCATCCGCGCATGCCGCAGCGGCCGCCGCCCAGGCTGAAACCAAACCTGCTGCGCCTGCCCCGGCGGCGACCCCCGCCCCGGCCGCCGTCGCTGACACCCCTGTCGCAGCCGCTCCGGCGCCCGCTCCGATCCAGGCTCCCGCGCCCGCGCCCGCGCCTGTCGCGGCGGCTCCCGCTCCCGCCGCCCGCGCGCCGGAACCGCGCCGCGAAGAGCGCGGCTCGACCACCACCTATCGCCCGCCCGCCCGCGACGCCGAGCGTCCACGTCCGCAGTTCAGCAACGAGCGCGCGCCGCGCGACGACGCCGGCCGCGGCCCTGCTCCCGACCGTTCCGGTCCGCGTCCCGAGCGCCCGCAGCGCGCCGGCGAGACCGTGCGTTACTCGGCCAACGCGCCGCGTCCCGCACCCGCCCGTCCCGGCGCGCCGCGTGGCGGCCCCAATATTCGTCCCGCCGCCGCTCCGGCCACGCCGGAAGTGCAGCGCGCCACCCGCTCGGCTCCTCCGGGCGCGGGCAAGGATCGCCGTCCCGGTGATTTCGATGACCGCAAGCGCAGCGGCGAAGAAGGCAAGGCCTCGCGCGTCAAGGGCGCGCCCCAGCGCCGTGAAGGGCGCCTGACCATCCAGGCCGTGGCCGGCGACGAGGATTCCGCCGAGCGTATGCGCTCGCTGGCCTCGCTTCGGCGGGCTCGCGAACGGGAAAAGGAAAAGCGCCGCGGCGGCGGCCCGGCCGATACGGGCGCCGCCAAGCGCGACGTCATCGTGCCCGACACCATCACCGTTCAGGACCTGTCCCAGCGGATGACCATCCGCGCCGTGGAAGTCATCAAGTTCATGATGCGCCAGGGCATGATGGTCAAAGCCGGCGACGTGCTAGACGCCGACACCGCCGAACTGGTCGCCCACGAATTTGGCCACAACGTCGTGCGGGTCTCCGAATCCGACGTCGAACTGGGATTCATCGACGCCGAGGATCACGACGACCATCAGGTCACCCGCCCGCCTGTCGTGGCGGTCATGGGTCACGTCGATCACGGCAAGACCAGCCTGCTTGACGCTCTGCGGGCGGCCGACGTGGCGTCCGGCGAGCGCGGCGGCATCACCCAGCACATCGGCGCCTATCAGGTGCGCACCAAGACCGGCCAGAAGATCACCTTCCTCGACACGCCAGGCCACGCGGCCTTTTCCGCCATGCGGGCCCGGGGCGCCAATGCGGTCGATATTGTCATCCTGGTGGTGGCGGCCGACGACGGCGTCATGCCTCAGACCATCGAGGCGATCGCCCACGCCAAGGCCGCGGGCACCCCGATCATCGTGGCCATCAACAAGATCGACAAACCCGGCGCCGATCCTCAGCGGGTGATCAACGAACTGTTGCAGCACGAGATTGTGGTTGAAAGCCTGGGCGGCGATACGCAAGCCGTGCCGGTCTCGGCCAAAACCAAGGAAGGCCTCGATGATCTGATCGAGAACATCCTGCTGCAGGCCGAGGTCATGGACCTGAAGGCCAACCCTGACCGCACCGCCGAGGGCTTGGTCATCGAAGCCAAACTCGACAAGGGCCGCGGCGCGGTCTCCACCGTCTTGGTCAAGCGCGGCACGCTCAAGCGCGGCGACATCGTCGTGGCCGGCCTGCAATGGGGCCGGGTGCGCGCCCTGATTAACGAACGCGACGAGCAGGTCGACTCTGCCGGCCCGTCTGAGCCGGTCGAAGTTCTCGGCCTCGATGGCACGCCCCATCCCGGGGATGCCTTCGCGGTGGTGGAAGACGAAGCCCGCGCGCGGGAACTGACCGACTATCGCGCCCGCCTGAAGCGCGAAAAGACCTCCACGGTCAACGCCTCGGCCGGGGGCGCAACCACGCTCGCCGACATGATGGCCAAGCTGCAGGACAAGAAGGTCAGCGAACTGCCGCTCGTCATCAAGGGCGATGTGCAGGGCTCGGTGGAAGCCATTGTCGGCTCGCTCGACAAGCTGGCCACGGACGAGGTTCGCGCGCGGATCATTCATTCCGGCGCCGGCGCCATCACTGAAAGCGATGTCACCCTGGCCAAGGGCGTGGGCGCGCCGATCATCGGCTTCAACGTCCGGGCCAGCGCCCAGGCGCGTCAACTGGCCGAGCGTGAAGGCGTCGAAATCCGCTACTACGCGATCATCTACGACCTGCTGGACGACATCAAAGGCGTGCTCTCGGGCATGCTGGCGCCGCTGCAACGCGAAACCTTCCTCGGCAACGCCCAGGTCCTGCAGGTGTTCGAGATCAGCAAGGTCGGCAAAATCGCCGGCTGCAAGGTCACCGAAGGCCGCGTGCAAAAGGGCGCTCGCGTCCGGATCGTTCGCGACGACATCGTCGTGCTCGAACTGGGCACTTTGCAGACGCTCAAGCGCTTCAAGGACGAGGTCAACGAGGTCGTAGCGGGTCAGGAGTGCGGCATGCACTTCGCCGGCTTCCAGGACATTCGCGAAGGCGACCAGATCGAGTGCTTCACCGTCGAAGAAGTCCAGCGCTCGCTGTAGTCGGCGCGGCGCCCTGATTTCGTCGCGATGCTCTGGAATGGGACCTGCGTTCGCCCGCGGGCGAGGAACAGTTGGAGCCATGGCCATGCTGCGGAAAAACGCGCTGATCGCGACGGCCCTTGCCGCGCTGGCGGTAGCGACGCCGGCCCTGGCGGCGCTCAAGGTCTATTCCTATGACCCGGCCGATGCGGCGACCAAGGGCTATGTCGACAACGGCCTGACCTTCGCCTTCGACAAGAACCTGGTCGGCTTCCGAGTCAGAGAGGTGTTCGCCACCCAGGCCAAGGCCTCGGCCCTGGTCGATCCGGCTGACGAAAAGGAACTGGGCGCGCCCCTGGCCCGCCTGCTGCCGTCAGGCGCGATCGAACATGCGCTTTATCGCGTCCGCGACGAGGAACAGGGCCTGGCCATGGTCAAGGCCCTGTGCCCCGGATCCAGCCACGGCTGGCTGGTGTTCGGGACCTTCCGCGCCCGCGAAGGCCTGACGGTCGACGCCTTGGGCGACGACCCGGCCACCGGCAAGGCGCGCCTGTGCGCGACGCTGAAGTTCATCTTCCACGGCGAATGGATCATGCCCCGGGGCGATCCCACCATCCCGACGCCGCCGCCCTATCCGCCCAATCCGTTCTGATCACGGATTCGTGATAATTTGCTGGACAGGATCTGATCCTTGAGCCAGCCTGCCGGCGATGAGCCTTCACAGTGGTCCTGCAAAGCGCCGATTTCGCAAGCACGCCGGTTTGCTTCTGGCCCTGCCGGTTCTGATTATCGCGGCCGCCGTCGTCACCGCCAAGCCGGGCCAGGCCGCGCTCTATCCGGCGCTGGACGAAGGCGTCACCGTCTATGTGATCGACAATGGTTTTCACACGGATCTGGCCCTGCCGGCTGATCGTCTGGCCTTGCGGCCCGGCCCGCTCAGCGACGCGGCGGCCAGCGCCACCCACCTGCCGTGGGTCGCGGTGGGTTGGGGCGACGCCAGCTTCTACACGCAGTCGGGCGTGTCTGCGGCGCGCATCGCCGATGGCTTGCGGGCCCTGTTCGCGCCTCACAATCCGGCAGTCATCCAGCTTTACGGCATAGGGCGCGATCCGCTGACCGCCTTCGCCAGGCCGGTGGCCACGCCCGTTCACCTTTCGACGGCCGGATTCGAGCGGCTCGCCGCGCGAATAGAGGCTTCGTTTGTCGTCGCGGGCGGGGCGCCTGTCCGCGCCGAGGTCCACACCGATCCGGACGAAGCGTTCTTTCGCAGTTCGGAGCATTTTTCGATTTTGAAGGTATGCAACAACTGGACGGGCGAGGCGCTGAACGCCGGCGGCCTGCCCATCACGCCCATGGCCGACAGCCTGTCCTTCGGCCTGATGGCGGACCTTCGCCTGCGCGCCGGCGTGCATCGGCCGGGCTAGGCGCTCTGGACTTGCAGCCTGCGCCGGGATAAGGCGCGCGCCCCATGACCCGGCACGGCAAATCCAAACCTCTCGGACCTTCCCAGCGCCAGTTGCGCGCCGGCGAGCTCGTGCGCCACGCCCTGGTCGAGATCCTGCGCGAGGAAGACCTGGACGATCCGGCCCTGAAGGGCGTGTCGGTCACGGTCACCGAGGCGCGCGTCAGTCCCGACCTTCGCCACGCCACGGTGTTTGTCGAACCGCTCGGCGGCGTTCATGCGGGCGATGTTGTCGCCGGCCTGAACCGGGTGTCGAAATTCCTGCGCGGGCGGCTTGGCCATTCCATCGCCATGCGCTTCACGCCGGACCTGAAGTTCCTGCACGACGAAAGTTTCGAGACCGCGGCCTATATGGACAAGCTGTTCAGCGATCCCAAGGTCAAGGCCGATATCGAACCGGACGGGGACGAGGACTAGTGGCCCGCCGCAAGAAGGGCGATGCGGTCTCCGGCTGGATCTGTCTCGACAAGCCCCTGGACCTGGGCTCGACCCAGGCGGTGGGCCGGGTGCGCCGGGCCTTCAACGCCCAGAAGGCGGGACACGCCGGCACGCTTGATCCCCTGGCCACCGGCATCCTGCCGATCGCCCTGGGCGAGGCGACCAAGACCGTCAGCTTCATGATGGACGCGAAAAAGGGCTACCGCTTCACCATCCGCTGGGGCGAGACGACCGCCACCCTCGACCGCGAAGGCGACATCCTGGCCACGTCGGACGTTCGTCCGACCCGCGCGGCGGTGGAGGCGGCGCTGCCCGGCTTCATCGGCGACATCCAGCAGGTCCCGCCGGCCTATTCGGCGATCATGGTCGACGGCGAGCGCTCCTACGACCTTGCCCGGGCCGGCGAGGCGGTGGACCTGGCCGCCCGCACGGTGACCATCGACGCCCTCGAAATCGTCGAGGTCCCCGACGCCGATCACATCACTCTGGCCATGCGCTGCGGCAAGGGAACCTATGTCCGCGCCCTGGTCCGCGACCTGGCCGGCGTGCTCGGCGCCGAGGCCCACGTCTGCGCCCTGCGCCGCACCTTCGTCGGCCCGTTCAACGAGGCGGGTGCGATAACACTGGAAAAGCTGGAGGATTTAGTGCATAGGGGCGCCCGTCAGGAGGCCCTGCTTCCCGTCGAGACCGCGCTGGACGACATCCCGGCATTGGCCATGACGGACGAAGACGCCTTCAGACTCTCGCAAGGGCGAGGCGTTGTTCTGCTCCCAAGGCAGGTGGAATCGGTCAAAGCGTCCCTTAAAGGCGCCTCGAGAACCGTTCTCGCCACCCACAAGGGCAGGGCCGCCGCGATCTGCGAGATGCGGGCAGGGCAAATCCGCCCCGTGCGCAATTTCATCCCTTAACTCCATAAGGAGCCACGATGTCGGTTACGCCTGATCGCAAAAGCGAGCTTATCAAAACCCACGCCCGCACCACGGGTGATACGGGATCTTCCGAAGTCCAGGTCGCTATCCTGTCTGAACGGATCGCCAACCTGACCGAGCACTTCAAGTCCCACAAGAAAGACCACCACTCGCGCCGGGGCCTGCTGAACATGGTCAGCCAGCGCCGCCGCCTGCTCGACCACCTGAAGTCCAAGGACTCGGCCCGTTACGACGCGATCATCGCGACGCTCGGCCTGAGGCGGTAGTTATTAGTGCGTGGTTCGAGACGCGGGCTTTGCCCGCTCCTCACCATGACGAACCAAAATTGGTCGTCATCCTGAGGAGCCTGCGAAGCAGGCGTCTCGAAGGACGCAAACCAGAAATGCCTTCGCGCTCCACGACAGACTGGAGGGGGAAGGTTCAACGGCCATATGGCCATGTACGCGTCGCGAGGGCTCAAACGCAGTCCTCATCCGTCTGTCGATTGGAGAGGACCACCGGTCGCCCTGAAAAAGCCCGCCCCTGTCCGCCCCCCGAGGGAATCTGCCCCGGGGACAATGAGAAAGAAAAATCCAAATGTTTGATATCAAACGCAAGTCCGTAGAATGGGGCGGCCGCAAGCTGACCTTCGAAACCGGTCGCGTCGCGCGGCAAGCCGATGGGGCCGTTCTGGTCACCTATGGCGAGACCACCGTGCTGGCCACGGTCGTTTCCGAGCACCAGCCGAAACCCGGCCTCGATTTCTTCCCCCTGACCGTCAACTATCAGGAAAAGACCTTTGCCGCCGGCAAGATCCCCGGCGGCTATTTCAAGCGCGAAGGCCGTCCGACCGAAAAGGAAACCCTGGTTTCCCGCCTGATCGACCGCCCGATCCGCCCGCTGTTCGTCAAGGGCTACAAGCACGAGACCCAGGTGGTCTGCACCGTGCTGAGCCACGATCAGGAAAATGATCCCGATATCGTCGCCCTGGTGGCCGCCTCGGCCGCCCTGACCCTGTCGGGCGTGCCCTTCATGGGCCCGATCGGCGCCGCGCGCGTCGGCTTCATCGACGGTGAATACATTCTCAACCCGACCATCGAACAGGTTCACGATGCGGCCAACCGCATGGACCTGGTTGTCGCCGGCACCGACGACGCCGTCATGATGGTTGAATCGGAAATCCGCGAACTTTCGGAAGACGAAGTCCTGGGCGGCGTCATGTTCGCCCACCGCAGCTTCCAGCCGATCATCCAGGCGATCATCGAGCTCGCCGAGCATTCGGCGAAAGAGCCCCGCGACTTCACTCCGGACGATCTGGGCCCCTACATCGACAAGATCACCAAGCTGGTCGGCGAGGACGTCAAGGCCGCCTACAAGATCCAGCAAAAGGCCGAGCGTCACGCCGCGGTCTCGGCCGCCAAGAAGAAGGCCATTGCCGAACTGGGCGTCTCCGAAGCCAACCCGAACGGCATCGAGCTGCCCAAGCTGGGCTACGCCTTCAAAGAAGTCGAAGCCTCGGTCCTGCGCCGCGACGTGCTGAAGACGAAAAAGCGCATCGACGGCCGCGCGCTGGACAAGGTCCGCCCGATCGTTTCGGAAGTCGGCGTCCTGCCGCGCACCCACGGCTCGGCCCTGTTCACCCGCGGCGAAACCCAGGCCCTGGTCGTGGCCACCCTGGGCACCGGCGAGGACGAGCAGTACATCGACAGCCTGGAAGGCACCTACAAGGAAGCCTTCCTGCTGCACTACAACTTCCCTCCGTACAGCGTGGGTGAAGTCGGCCGCATGGGCGGCGCCGGCCGCCGCGAAATCGGCCACGGCAAGCTCGCCTGGCGCGCCCTGCGTCCGATGCTGCCGGCCAAGGAAGACTTCCCCTACACCATCCGTCTGGTCTCCGAGATCACCGAGTCGAACGGCTCGTCCTCGATGGCCACGGTCTGCGGCTCGTCGCTGGCCCTGATGGATGCGGGCGTTCCCCTGCTGAAGCCGGTTTCCGGCATCGCCATGGGCCTGATCCTCGAGCCCGATGGCTACGTCGTTCTGTCGGACATCCTGGGTGACGAAGACCACCTGGGCGACATGGACTTCAAGGTCGCCGGCACCGAAGACGGCATCACCAGCCTGCAGATGGACATCAAGATCGCCGGCATCAACGAGGAGATCATGAAGAAGGCGCTGGCCCAGGCCCGCGAAGGCCGTCTTCACATCCTCGGCGAAATGGCCAAGGCCATCGACGGCGCCCGTCCCGAAGTCGGCGAATTCGCCCCGCGCATCGAGACCATCCAGATCCCCGTCGACAAGATCCGCGACGTGATCGGCACGGGCGGCAAGGTGATCCGCGAGATCGTCGCCACCACCGGCGCCAAAGTTGACGTCAACGACGAAGGCCTGATCAAGGTCGCCGCCGCGGACGTTTCCAAAATCAAGGCCGCCATCGACTGGATCAAGAGCCTGACCAGCGAGCCGGAAATCGGCGCCATCTACGAAGGCAAGGTCGTGAAGGTCGTCGATTTCGGCGCCTTCGTGAACTTCTTCGGCGCCAAGGACGGCCTGGTCCACGTCAGCCAGATCAGCAACGAGCGGGTCTCCAAGCCCTCGGACGTGCTGAGCGAAGGCCAGATCGTGAAAGTGAAGCTCATCGGCTTCGACGACCGCGGCAAGACCAAGCTGTCGATGAAGGTCGTCGACCAGGAAACCGGCGAAGAGATCGCCCCGTCCAAGCGCGAGACGGAAGAGGCCTAGGCTTCTTTCGGGTTTAGAGTTGAGGAAGGCGGCTCCGGAAACGGGGCCGCCTTTTTTCATTTCGATTTAAGCGCAAACGCCCTTTCAGCGAGCGAACGCTCAAGGGCGTGAACGAGATCAGGGTCGCCCCCCGTCATCCCCATGTTTTCCGTCGCTGCCCAGTGGAGGTATTTTTTCACCTCATCTACTGACGCGCCCTTCTCCAAACGTGACCAGATTCCCATTGAATACTGATCATACTCGTCGTCAGGAACGCCGGGACCGAGAGGTTGCCATTCTTCCAACAGAAGTTTTCGGATCGCGTCGTATGTTGGATAGCGAGCCATTTCTCCCCCAAACCTCATGCCGGCGCGCTTGCTCCGCCAAGAGGTTTTGGTGAGGGGTCTGGCCTGAGGAATCCTTCTCCCGCAAGGGGAGAAGGAAAACAGCGTGCCAACTCCTCCTTTACACTTCCCCCCATCCGTCCGAAAAAGACCGCAACGTCCCGGCGCGCATGACCGGGCCTGTCTCTGGGGAGCTACCAATGTCTGTCAAACTGGCCTTTACGGCCGCGCTGGTCGCGGCCACGACGCTTAGCCTGTCCACTGTCGCTCTGTCGCAGCAGCCCGCCGCCCCTGCGCGCGGCCCCGCCGCCGCGCCGCCCGCCGCGGGCGCGCCT
>CAZJBC010000115.1:0-8780 GCA_964543805.1 uncultured Brevundimonas sp. | reverse complement strand
GATCCCGCCGACGCAGCGGGCGTGGCCTTCGCGGCAAACGTCCAGGACGGGCGCATCTTCAATGGGCAGACGCGAGGCGATGGCCACGCCGTGCCAGCCCTTCTGGCCGGCGATCTTCAGGTGGGGAAGGCCGGCATCGATAAAGGCCTGGCGCGGAAATTCGGCCTCCTGGCACTTGATCTCCTGCATGCAAAGAACATCCGGGCCGTTCTCGGTCACAAAGCGGGCCACCTGTTCGGCGCGCAGGCGTACGGAATTGACGTTCCAGGTGGCGAGTCTCAGGCGCATGAAATACCGAGCGCGTTGCGCAAAAGTGGACACCGCTTTTGCGACAACAACGCGCTCCAATGTTTGATTCTAAAGCACGATTCAGAGATCAGGCGACCCCACCTGATCTCATCGTGCTTTAGGGCCCAGATAGGGTGCGCCCGGCGCAGTGGGGCTGCGCCGGGCGACTTCGAGAGGGGTCTATCTCTTTTATCAGCGCCGCGCCCGGGAGGGGATAGGGTCCGGAGCGGTGTGGCGAGCCCGGGCGTCTACTCCGATCTCGCAAGTGACATGATCGCCACGCAGGCGAAAAAAGTCAAGATAATTCGCTTCCCGGCTTGCCTGTTGCAAAAAAGTCATCAACCCCTCGCGGGGTGCGCCGGCTAGTGGGATTTGAAGGCGTTCCGGGGGGTGTCCACGCGAAACAGATCGGGGTTGAGGGACGCCACGGATTTCAGGCCGGTCAGCTGAATGCGTGTCCTCTGCCGCTGGGCGTTGGTGACGGTCCATTCCTTCAGGCTGATCGGATCGGCGCCAAAGACAATCTCGATCTGGCCGGCGGTGTCGCCTCGCCCGTCGCGCGCTGTGATGGTGAACACCCCGTCTCCCCGTTCGACCTTGGTGACCTGAACGCCCCGATCGAGGCGGATCTCCTTGGACAGGAACAGCGACAGGGGCGTGGCGCGCAGGGGCCCGATAGTGGGAGAGCCCAGCTTGGTGTCGAGGAATTCAACTTGGTTGCCGTCGGACACCATCAGGAAATTGTTGTTCGGCGGGTCGTACTCGAATCGTACCTTGCCCGGGCGCTGAAGATAGATGTCGCCGACGGCGGTCTTGCCGTGATCGTCGGTCTGGGCAAAGCGGCCCTTGGCCTTGCTCAGGGCCTGTAGAAAGGCGACCGCCTTGTCGACCAGGGCCTGGTCGTCGGCGGAAAGCGGCGGGGCGGCGGGCGCGGCCAGGACACCTGTCGGGGCCAGGGCCAGCAGCCCCAGGATCAGGCGGCGGGAAATATCTCTGCTCATGAAGCCTTCCTAAGATCCCCGCGTGACCGCTTTGGGGCCGACCCCCAGGTCGTGAACCTAGCCTCTCGGCGGCGGCCCGGCGAGGATTTCGCGCTTGCCGGCGTGATTGGCCGCTCCGACAACGCCTTCGCGCTCCATTCGCTCCATCAGGGAAGCGGCGCGGTTGTAGCCGATCTGCAGGCGGCGCTGGATATAGCTGGTCGAGGCCTTGCCGTCGCGGGTGACCACGGCCACCGCCTGGTCGTAGAGCTCGTTGCTGCCGCCCTCGCCGCCGCCGCCGTAACCTGTGTCGCCGCCGGCCTCGTCCTCGTCGTCGCCGCCGGCGGTGACGTCTTCCAGATACTGCGGCGCGCCCTGGTCGCGCAGGAACTTGGCCACCGTCTCGACCTCGCCGTCAGAGACGAAGGGTCCGTGCAGGCGGGTGACCTTGCCCCCACCGGCCATGTACAGCATGTCGCCCTGGCCCAGCAGCTGCTCGGCGCCGGAATCGCCCAGGATGGTGCGCGCATCGATCTTGGAGGTGACCTGGAAACTGATCCGGGTCGGGAAATTGGCCTTGATGGTGCCGGTGATGACATCGACCGACGGGCGCTGGGTGGCCATGATCAGGTGGATCCCCGCCGCCCGCGCCATCTGGGCCAGGCGCTGGACGGCGCCTTCGATATCCTTGCCCGCCACCATCATCAGATCGGCCACCTCGTCGATGACCACCACCAGGAACGGCATGGGATCGGGGCGGATCTTTTCGCTTTCAAAGATCGGCCGGCCGTTCTCGTCAAAGCCTGTTTGCACGGTGCGCTCGAAATGCTCGCCCTTGGCTGTGGCCTCGGCGACGCGCTCGTTAAAGCCGGCGATATTGCGCACGCCGATCTTGGACATGCGGCGATAGCGGTCCTCCATCTCGCGCACGGTCCATTTCAGGGCGACGATGGCCTTCTTCGGATCGGTGACCACGGGCGCGAGCAGGTGCGGAATGCCGTCGTAGACGGAAAGCTCCAGCATCTTGGGGTCGATCATGATGAACCGGCACTTGTCGGGCGGCAGCCGGTAGAGGATCGACAGGATCATGGCGTTGACGCCCACCGACTTGCCCGAGCCGGTGGTGCCGGCGATCAGCAGGTGGGGCATCTTCGACAGGTCGGCGACATAGGGCTCGCCGCCAATATTTTCGCCCAGCGCCATGGGCAGGGTGTTGCTGGCGCGCTCGAACTCGGCCGACGACAACAGATCGCGCAGGAAAACCGTCTCGCGCCGGGCGTTCGGAAGTTCGATGCCGATAGCGTTGCGCCCGGTGGCGACAGCGACGCGGCAGGAGGCGACGCTCATCGAGCGGGCGATATCGTCGGCCAGGGCCACGACGCGGGCGGTCTTCACCCCGGCGGCGGGGACCAGTTCATAGAGCGTAACCACGGGGCCGGGACGGATCTGGTCGATCTGGCCGCGAATGCCGAACTCGGCCAGCACCCCTTCCAGCAGGCGGGCGTTCTGCCGCAGCGAGGCCTCATCCACCGTGGTCTGGCGCGGCTTTGGCTTGGCGAGCATGGCCAGTTCCGGCATGCGGAACCCGTCCGGGTGGACGAAATCAAAGGCCGCCTGACCTTCGCGGGTTTCACGCCGGGACGGCTTGGGGCGCTGGGTGTTGGCCACCAGGGGCTCGGGCGCGAGCGGCAAATCCTCCAGCACGGGCGAACCGGGCGCTTCGCGTCGTATGGCGGCGCCGCGCCTGGGAGACTGAGTGCGGGCGAGCGGCCTGCGCCGCTGGCCAAACACCAGGCCGGCCAGACTGCGGCCGGCCGCGCCGTAGTGGCGAAGCCCTATGCCCAGGGCCAGATTGAGGGTGACAAAGCCTAGCGTCGCCAGCACCGCGCCGGCGATGGCGCCGGACTGAGGCAGGCGGGCAAAGGCGAACAGGCCGGCCAGGGCGCCGAACACCGCATCCCCGATCATGCCGCCCAGGCCCTGGGCCAGCGGCCAGGCCTTCAGATGCGGCAGGCCCGAGGCCGCCCCGGCCAGAAGCAAAAGGGCGCCCACCGCCGCCAGAGCGCGCAGGCGCAGGGCCTTGCGCGAGGCGTCCGGATCGGTTTCCGCCGCCCGCCACAGGCCCGAGTTGATCATGAACACCGCGCCGGCCCAGACCGCCACGCCCAGGGTCTGCATCCCCAAGTCCGCGGCATTGGCGCCGGGCCGTCCCAACAGATTGCGTACGCCGGCGTTCGAGGCGACGTTCAGGCTGGGATCGGCGGCGTGATAGCCGGCCAGGGCGATCAGAAAGCCGAACCCGGCCGCGGCCACAACGCCGCCCCGCAGCCGCGCCATGGCCCGGTGCGCCCACACGTGGCGGGAAAGCTCAAGGATCAGATCCCGATAGGTCGCCTGCGCCGCGCGCGCCATGCCGTCTGCCTGTTCGTCGCTGTTGAACGCGCAGCATCGGCCAGGAGGGTTAAGGCGGGTTTACCTTGCGCGGGTTTCAGCTGGGACCGGACGGGCAGATTTTGCGGCGTACGCACGTCCCAGGCCAGGCCCAACAGCTCAAACAGCTGGATCAGCCGAAAGCCCCAGTCTGCCTGCCCCGGATAGAGACCGATCCGGGCCGAGCCTGGATAGGCATGATGGTTGTTGTGCCAGGCCTCGCCCATGGTGGGGATCGCCGCCCATGGCACGTCGAAGGCCTGCACGCCCGCCCCATCGACCAGCCAGGTTTGCGGTCCGCGATTGTGGGCCAGATGGCCGACGAACCAGTGACCGGCGACGGAGACGAACACCCGGGCGCAAATGCCCCAGACGACGAACGGCCAGCCGCCGAAGAGATAGAGGATCGCAGCAATTGGAACCTGCTGAAGCATCCAGGTCGCTTCGAGGAAACGGTAGAACCGATCGCGGCCGGTCTCGCCCAGATCGAAGCGCGGCGGATTGACCAGGTCCAGGCGGCCATGCAGCTGCCACATCGCGTCGATCAGCATGGGCCGACCATGGCGCAGATAGGGGTGGCAGTGGGGCTGGCGCTGGGCCCAGTCGCGCAGATCGTGCGCGCGGATCATCCAGAACGGCCCGCTCATGCCGACGGCCGTGCCGCACCAGACGAGGAAATATTCCAGCGCCTTGGGACATTTGAAACTGCCGTGGATCAGGCGGCGATGGAAGCCGACGGAGTGACCGAGCAGCAGAAGGGCGGCGGTGAGCCCGAGGAAGACCGCGAACGCTCGCCAAGTGAAAAACATCGGTCCGGCGATCAAGGTCGCCAGCATCATCGACCCGTTCCAAAGGGAATGAACCGGTTCCCACCGCACGGCGCCTTTCACCGGCGAAGCACGGGGCGAGTCGATGATCGAGTGGACGGCGTAGGGGTCGTCGGCGTCAATCACTGAAGCACATGGTGTCGGGAGCGACATCCTTTCCGTAGGCTAGACGATGCAGAATCCAGCCAGCGCCGGCGCCCACAAAGCCAAGCGCAACGCCAAAAACCATCATTCCTAACGGGCCCCTCGTGGCGAGCACCATGGCCAACACAACGAAAAACACGAGAATGCCACCAGACCAGCGAGCGACGCTGGGCGAACGTTGCCCGAGGCTGTGAAGGATGAACCACACTGGTAGCCCGATAACAGTCATGCCTACGGCCCAGCTTACCAAGGCAAACCCGAACGCCAGAAAGACGGCCGGACCAAAGATAATAAACGGGGCGGCGGTGATCCCGGCCGCCGCGACCGTAGAGAGAACAAAGGCGCTTGCTGCTCGACCAGGCGTGGTCCGCCAATGCTGTCGAGCGTCTAAATTTTGTGCGCCGATCCCGAGCGGCCTTGCTGCAGCCTGGAGAAACATCTGCGCCTCCGTTAGCTAATTAAGTCATTAGTTAAATACATCGGCTATTGAAAGCATTTAGTCAATCCCTTAAATATGAGCGATGCAACGAATCTTCGAAGCCCTGTCCTCCACCGTCCGGCGGAAAATCCTCGCCTATCTGGCGCACGCTGACCTGACCGCGGGCGAGATCGCCGCGCGGTTCGATATCTCCAAGCCGGCGGTCTCGCAGCACCTGTCGATCCTGGAGGCGGCGGGGCTGGTGAAGGGGGACAAACGCGGCCAGTTCGTCCACTACAGCCTGGTGCGCGAAAGTCTGGTCAACACCCTGAACGACTATGTGCAAGAGGTCTGTCCGGTCTCCAAACCGCTGAAGACCGAGAGCGCGAAAATCGCCAAGGCGCGCAAGGGGTAGGGATGCCCCCGCAAACACCTCCCCCGTTTCACGCGGGAGGTGTTTGCAAGGGGGATCGCCGCCGCGCGTCAGGGCTTCTTGGGGGAGAGCTCCAATATCAGCTCCTTGGCGACGGACGCCTTCTCATCGTCGGTGAGATACCGGATGACATAGAGATCATCGTCCGGAAAGTCGGTCTTGGGATCGCGCATAAAGGCGTGGATGAAGTTGCGGGTGGCGATGAAGGCCTTGACCCCGTCCTCGTTCCGCCTGGACGCCAGATCGGCCAGAGAATAGGTCCCGACCTTGTCGTCGGCGATGGCGGTAACCTTGGCCGAGGCCGGATCGATGCCAATTTCGCGCAGAAAAGCGGCGGTCTGCGGGGCAAGGTCCGCAGCCCATGCGCCGGCCGGCGCTGCGCTCAGCAACAGAGCCATGACGATCATAAAGCGTTTCATGCCGCCTCCAATCCGGCGGCCCGTTCGGCCACCCGAACGATGTCGGCCATGATGGCCGTAAGGTCATAATCCTTCGGCGTATAAACCGCCGCAACCCCCATGGCTTTCAGGCGGGCCTCGTCTTCCGGCGGGATGATGCCGCCGACGATGACGGGGATCTTGCCGATGCCGGCGGCTTTCAGGCCAGTCAGCACATCCTCGACCAGGGCCAGGTGCGAGCCGGACAGAATCGACAGGCCGACCACGTGGACGCTTTCCTCCAGGGCGGCGTTGACGATCTGGTTCGGGGTCAGGCGGATGCCTTCGTAGAGCACCTCGAACCCGCAATCGCGGGCGCGGACGGCGATCTGTTCGGCGCCGTTGGAATGGCCGTCGAGGCCGGGCTTGCCGACCAGCAGTTTCAGGCGGCGATGCAGCCTGGCCGACACCCGGTCCACCTCGTCGCGCACCTTGGCGACATCGCCCTGCATGGACATGCGGTTTCCCTCTCCAACGCCAGTGGGGGCGCGGTATTCGCCGAACACCTCGCGCAGGGTCTGCGCCCATTCGCCGGTGGTCACGCCGGCCTTGGCGCAGGCGATGGAGGGCGGCATTATGTTGGCATTGCCCGCGGCCGCCGCCTTCAGCGCCGCCAGCGAGGCGTCCACCGCCTTCTGGTCGCGCCCGGCGCGCCACAGTTTCATGGCGGCGATGGCCTGGGCCTCGACGGCGGGATCAACCACCAGGATCGAGCCTTCGCCAGCGGTCAGCGGCGAGACCTCGGTGGAATTGTACTTGTTCACCCCGACGACGGTCATCTCGCCCGCCTCGATCTTTTGCAGGCGGCCGGTGTTGGATTCAACCAGTCGCGCCTTCATGTAGCCGCTCTCGACCGCGGCGACCGCGCCGCCCATCTCGTCGATGGTCGCCAGTTCGCTCCGCGCCTGTTCCTTCAGCTGGGCAACCTTGGCGGCGACCACGTGCGAGCCGTCGAACAGGTCTTCGAATTCCAGCAGGTCGGTCTCGAAAGCCAGGATCTGCTGTAGGCGGAGCGACCATTGCTGATCCCAGGGCCGCGGCAGGCCAAGCGCCTCGTTCCAGGCCGGCAGCTGCACCGCGCGGGCGCGGGCGTCCTTGGACAGGGTGACGGCAAGCGTCTCCAGCAGGATGCGGTAGACGTTGTTTTCCGGCTGCTGCTCGGTCAAGCCCAGCGAATTGACCTGCACACCGTAGCGGAAGCGGCGGGCTTTCGGATCCTGGACGCCGTAGCGCTCCAGCAGGATCTCGTCCCACAGCTCAGTGAACGCCCGCATCTTGCAAAGCTCAGTGACGAACCGGATGCCGGCGTTGACGAAGAAGCTGATGCGCTGGGCGACGATGGGGAAATCGGCGTCCGGAACCTGGCCAGAGGCCTTGACCGCGTCGAGCACGGAAATGGCGGTGGCCAGGGCAAAGGCCAGCTCCTGTTCCGGCGTCGCGCCGGCTTCCTGCAGGTGATAGCTGCAGACGTTCATCGGATTGAATTTGGGCGTTTCCTTGTAGCACCAGACGATCATGTCGCTGATCAGGCGCAAGGACGGCGCCGGCGGATAGATATAGGTTCCCCGCGAAAGGTATTCCTTGATCAGGTCGTTCTGCGTCGTGCCCTGAAGCAGGCTCGCATCCGCCCCCTGTTCCTCGGCCAGCGCCACATAGAGCGCCAAAAGCCAGGCGGCCGGGGCATTGATGGTCATCGAGGTGTTCATCTGCTCGACCGGGATCTGGTCGAACAGGGCGCGCATGTCGCCCAGGTGCGAAACCGGCACGCCCACCTTGCCCACTTCGCCGCGCGCCAGCACATGGTCGGGATCGTAGCCCGTCTGAGTCGGCAGATCGAAGGCGATGGACAGGCCGGTCTGACCCTTGGCCAGATTGCCGCGGTAAAGCTCGTTCGACTTGGCCGCCGTGGAGTGTCCGGCGTAGGTGCGGAACAGCCACGGCTTGTCCGCGGGGTGCTGGAAGGGCGTCTTGCTCATGGCCCGATAATCGCGGATGCGCTGTTGCAGCGCAATATGCCGCAGCCGCGCATTATTTTTTCAGGAACGGAATGTGCAGACCGCCGCTCTTGGGCTCCGGAGCCGCCTCGCCGCCCTTGGTGCACAGCACATTGGTCAGGAAGGCCTGGCCGCCGACAACCTCGAACTCGCGATAGGCCGATGAGGTGAAGCTCTGCGAAGCGCAGAAACCATCCGCCGCCGACTGGACGCAACGCGCGCCGGGCGTCGGGCCAGGCTGCTGCGAACAGGCCAGAACCCGCAGGCCGCCGGTCGCCGGGGCGGCGAAGAACTTGGTCTCGCGACCGGTCTGGGCCGGAGTTCCGGCCAGGGCCGGATTGGCGCCGGCGCGGCCGCCCTCTTCAACCTTGGGCGCGACAACGGGCGAAGGCGCCGGCGCGGTCTCGATAATGCGCTTGGTGTTTTCCATGGGCACGTCCGGCCCCATGCGGGCCACGGGCGGCTCGACAAAAGTGGGCCCGGTGTCGCCCACCAGGTGAATTGAGCGGACCGTGAAGGCGACGTGGACGTCCTGCATGGTCGTCGAGACCCGTGTGCAGACGCCGTAGTAGTAGGCTTCCGAGCACAGATCCCAGACGCCGCGAGTCACAAAGACGCTGTAGGCGTCAATAGCGGGCATCTTCTCCCGCGACCCGGTGGCGATCGCAGGCGTGCCGCGGAAGAGGGTGATCGGATACAGATTGATCTGCATCTTGGCGTCCGGCGGGATCACCGGATTGGGCGGCGGCGGCAGGCGCGTCTGGCTGACGGCCAGCGAAACAAAGGCTGCGGCGGCGAAGAAAGCGGAAACAATAATTGTCGGTCTGCG
>CAZJBC010000114.1:0-8803 GCA_964543805.1 uncultured Brevundimonas sp. | reverse complement strand
GGGATCGGCGTCTCGCCGCGCAGGTAAGCGTCGGCGAAATCCTCCATCACCGCCTCCTTGAAGCGGCTTTCATAGTCCAGAACATAGTGCGGAACGCCCATCCGCTCGGCCGCCTGACGCGCATCGTGGATGTCCTGGCCGGCGCAGCATGCGCCCTTGCGCTGCACCGCCGCGCCATGGTCGTAGAGCTGCAGGGTGACCCCGATGACGTCGTAGCCGGCGTCCTTGAGCAGGGCGGCGGTGACGGTCGAATCCACCCCGCCGGACATCGCCACCACAACGCGCGCGCCGGCGGGCAGGCCGACGGCATCGCGGGCGGCCTGGCGGGCGGCTTCGGTCGGGACCATGTCGAGGGGCATGGACGGGAAATCTCCAATCGGCCCCTATCTAGCGACTGGCGGGCGCGATTGCGAGCTTTGGGCCCTACCCTAAGCCACCGGAAGATAGGAAAGCAGCGACGAGGCCTTCAGGGTCGAAAACACCTGGGCCGAGATCTGCACCGAGGTCTGGGCGTTCTGCAGCCGCGAGATGGCGTCGGCGACATTGACGTCGGTGATGTTGCCGATCAGGCCGTTCATGGTGTCGGACCGGTTGGTCAGGTCCGTCGCCGTCGAGGTCAGCCGCTTGAGCACCGAACCGTTGGTGGCCGTGGCGTTGATCGCGTCGGTGTGAGCGGTGTTGAACTTGGCGACCTCGCCTTCGAGAAAGGTTCTCTGGGCGTCGGTCAACTGGCCGGTGAACGGCCCGCCGCCGCTTTGCTGAAACGCCTGGATATCCTTGAAGGCGTTGAAAAGGTTGCTTCCCAGATTGCTGGCCAGCATGCCGCCCTTGATGGTGCTGGTCTCGTCGATCTGGTTCTGGCCGACGAACTGATCGTTGTGGAAATAGCTGGCGACCGGCGCCGTCGTCAGGTCAGCCATGGAGGTGGCGCTGACCGGCTGGGTGTTGACTTGACCGCCGGCGAACAGATAGCGGCCCTGGCTCTTGGTGTTGAGCGCGGCCGTAGCGTCGCTGAAATAGCCGGACATCTGCTGCATGAGCGTATCGACGCTGCCGCTGGCCAGGGCGTCGGTGATCGCCTGGCTCGCGCCGCCGGCGGCGTCCGACAGCTGGTTGAGCGCCGAGTCCTGGGTGGTGTAGCGGTCCTGCAGCACCGAGTTCTGGTTCAACAGCCCTGTGACCCGCGCCTGGACGGAGTTCATCGAGGCCAGGGTTTCGGCCTTGCCGGCGTAGCCCTTGAAATCCTGGGCGACTTTCTGGCT
The DNA here is from genome assembly GCA_964543805.1 of uncultured Brevundimonas sp. Classification (GTDB taxonomy): domain Bacteria; phylum Pseudomonadota; class Alphaproteobacteria; order Caulobacterales; family Caulobacteraceae; genus UBA5005. The sequence goes on along the minus strand of CAZJBC010000114.1, from coordinate 7,541 downwards.
GGACACCTGATTGCTGGCCAGCAGCGAGCGCTGCTGGGCGTCGTTCAGGTTGGCCAGGGCCTGGGTGTAGAAACCTGCTGTCGAGACGCGATCCATGACGTGATCCTCAAACCACTTTCATCAGGGTGTCGTATAGGTCGTTCACCGCCTGCACTAAGCGCGCCGAAGCGTTAAAGGCCTGTTGGTAGGTGGTCAGTTTGACCAGTTCCTCGTCCATGTTGACGCCTTCGAAGGACGACCGGCGATTGTTGGCTTCGGTCTGCACCGAGGTGGCGCTGGTCTTGGCGTTGTCGGCGGCAGCCGCGGTCTGGCCCAGCGAGCCGGCGAACTGGGAGGCGTAGCGCGACAGGGTCATGGTCCCGGCCGCCAGGTTTCCGGCCGCGCCGAAGCTGGTCATGCTGTCGCCGACCGCCGCCATCATGGCGGCGCCGCGGCCGTCGCCCGCAGCCAGGGACGGGGTTCCAGCGGCGACAGTCAGGTCCAGCAGGCCGACGGCCATCTTGGTCGGGTCCTGATTGATGGTCGGATCGACGGAATATCCGGAGGCCGCGGCCACGATATTGGCGCTGCCCAGACCGAAGAAGGCCGACAGGGAAGGCCCGCCCGCGCCTCGTGTCGTATTGTCGTTGACCACCGACAGGGCAGTCGGCGGCGTGGTGCTGGACGAGAAGGTCAACCGTCCATTGGCGTCGAGCGCAAACTGGCCATAGGGGGCCACGCCCGTCCCTGTCGCGTTCAGAGCGGTCAACAGCGAATTCATCGTTCCGCCCGCGGGGATGGTCACCGGCACGTCGCGAATGCGCGCGCCCGACGGCAGGCTGAGCCTGAAGGTGATGGTCTGGCCAGGCGTAAAGCCGTTCGGGTCGGTCCCGGAAAGCCCCGTGTTGGCGGGAAAAGTCGCCGAACGGACCAGGTCGTTCATGCCGAAGAACTGGCTGAAGCCCTGGCCCGCCTTGGTCGACGGCGTCGTCGCATCGTCCTGGATCGCCACCCCGCCGCTGTTCGCCGCGATCTTCAGCGCGCCATTGGTGAAGGTCGCCGAGCCGTTGACGCCCAGCTGCCCGTTCAGGGTGGCCAGAAAGGTCGCGGGCGTAAAGGCGACGCCGGCCGCCCCGTTCAGGCTCATGGTTCCGGCGTTGAAATCGATGTCGACGCGGTTCTGCAGCACGCCGTTCGAGTCGAGCAGGGCGATGGTCGTCTTGCCTGTAAAGCCCGAGACAGCGGTGGGCAGATCAAGGCCCGTATTGCGACCGGTCAACGAGGCCGGCGCAGGAACGGCCGAGCCGGCGTTGTGGGCCTTGTTGATCTGCTGGGCCGTTGCGGCGGCGAACTCGGCGACCTGGGACAGAACCGCCGGGATCTGCTGATTGCGCGCCTGCAGCAGTCCGACCACCTCGCCGCCTGTGAATTTGCCGTCAAAGGTCTGGCCGCCGCCATTCGCGGGCGTGACAGTCAAATAGCCGGCGGCTGAGCTGGAGCTCTGGTAGGCGATGGTCCCGGCCTTGTCGTCGGCCAGCAGCATGCCGTCCTGGGTACGGATGACCATGCCGCCGTTGGCGCTGGGCTGGGCCTGTACATTCACCAGCGCCGACAGCTGGTCGATCAGCTGGCTCTGTATGTTCTCCGAACCGCTGGAATCGGCGCCGCCGATCTTGGCGCGTCGGATATCGCCGTTCAGCTGGGCGATCTGCGACAGCAGACCGTTGGCCTGGGTGACGTCGGACTGGACCCGGGTGTCGGCTTCCTGCTGGGCCTGGACCAGCGAACTGGTGATCCGGGTGCTACTGTCATAGAAATCCTGCAGGTCGCTGAGCGCCTGGCTACGCTGAAGCGGCGAGGACGGATCGTCCGCCAGGGACCCGAAGCTGCTCAGCGCCGTATCCAGTCCGCTGAAATAGTTGCTGCTGCTGCTGGGATCGCCGAACAGGCTCTGGGCCCGGTCGAGCATTTCTGACAGCACGCTGGCGCTGCCGGCCGCAGAACCGGCGGTCAGGCTGGCCCCTTGCAGATACTGGTCCACCACACGGGTGACGCCCTGGACATTGACGCCCGAGCCGACACCCAGGGTGACCAGCGAGGTTTGATTGATCTGCTTGCGGACGTAGCCTGGGGTATTGGCGTTGGCGACGTTGTCCGAGACCGTGGTGATGCCGGTCTGGGCGGCCGCCAGGCCTGAACTGGCGGTGCTGAGGATCGTGCTTATCGAAGACATGCGCAGGCTCCCCGCAAGGCCGGGCGCCCGGCCATAGATTCCACGCGCGAGCGCGTAAGGACCGGCAAATCTTGCCGCATCCAGGTCGCCGTCGATACGCGTTTCTTAGTCAACATATTGTTTTTCATGGGCTTTCCAAAGCAGCGCCCGCGAGACGTCCTATCTGGATGCGCAAGACCCGGGCCAACCGGTCCGGCGGCCCCCAACCTCGCCTGGCAAGGTCCGCCCTTGCCTAGCGCCGCCCGGCAAAATTCGCCGCGAGGCTGCTCAGGTCAATATTGGCGTCGCCATTTTTCTTGTTTTTAAACCGCGACTTAGCTGCTTTCCAGCGATGTGGCGCAAGGGTTGCTTTGGATGGTGTCGAATGACCCGGCGCAGCAGGCGCCTTTCAACCCACCTGGTTCCCAACGCTCCCATGAGTCCTGCCGGCCTGTCCGCCGCCACATCTTCAGCCCCACCGACATCCGCGCCCTCCGGCGCAGCGGACGCGACGGCGGCCGGCGTACTGGGCCAGGCCGCGGGCGGCGCCGGACAAGGCGACTTTGCCGCGACCCTGACCGCGACCCTGACCGATGCGGCGACAGGCGCTCAGCCTGCCGCCGGCCCGGCCCAGGCCGGCGCTTCGGGCGTCGCGTCAGGGTCCAGCGCCATCATCGTCACCCCCACCATCCAGGCCGCCGCCCTCGCCGACGCTGACGCGGCGCAAACCCTCGCGCCCACCTTTACAATTGGCGCCGCCGCTCAGCCGGCCCTTGCGGCCGCGGCGACAACAACCAAGACCGTCCAGATCAGCGACATCGCCCCGGCTGTTGATCCGACGGCGCAGGGCCAGGTCCTGACTGTCGCCGCCGCCGCCGGCGCCCCGGCGGCCACGCCCGCGCGGTCCGTCTCTCAAGGCAAGGACAGCAAGGCCGCGAAGGCTGACGCCCAGGATCCGGCGCCCGCCGCCGCGACGTCCGATCCGGTCGTGGCGGTCACGCTCGTCAGCCCCATCGTTCCGATGGCCGCCGTATTAACAGCCGCTGCCGCTCCGATCGACGATGGCGTCGCGCCCGCCGATACGATCACGGGATCGGTCGCGCCCGACCCGACGGCGCCGCAGAAACTGGCCAGCGCCGGATCACCGATCGTCAGCCCGACCTTCGCCGGGATTAAGGTCGAACCCACGGCCGCCTCTTCGGCCAATGTCATCCCGTCAACGCCCGATGAGGCCGCGCCTGCCGCCGTCGATCCGCAAACGGTCGCTCCCGCTGAGGCGACCCCCGTACTCGCGAGCAGCCCCTCGCCCGCCGCTCAGGAGGCCGCCGTCCAGATGGCCGCCGCCCAGATCTCCGTCCAGGGCCGCGTCGTACCGGATGCGCCTGCGCGCCCGGCGACCGGCAAGGACCGTTCGGCCTCGGCAAACCCTTTGACCGTCCCGGCCGCAGGCGCCGCGCAATCGGCTTCCGAAGTTATTTCACCGCTCACGCTGACGGCCGTCGCCGCGGTCGAGGCCTCGCCCGGTCAGGATCAGGCCCCGTCCGACGCGAAACTGGCCGCTGTCGATCAGCCGGCCGGCGACAGCGGTCAGCCGCAGACCCACACCGACCCGGCGGCCCAGGGCGCGCTGGTTGTCGCGGCGCCCAACGCCTTGATGGAAGCCCAGACGCCCGTCCCGGTCGCCACGCCGCAGACCGTCAGTCAGCTGGCCGCCTATATGGCCAGCCAGGCCAACGGGGCCAAGGCCACCCGTTTCCAGGTCGCGCTGGATCCCGCAGGTCTCGGCAAGGTCGATGTCCAGATGCAGATCAGCGCGCGGGGCGAACTGACCGCCGCCCTGAACTTCGCCAATCCTCATGCCGCCCAGGAGCTGGGCGCCCACGCCGCCGAGCTGCAGTCAGCCCTGCAGCAGGCCGGCTTCGACGTTTCCAGTTCCGCCCTGACCTTCACCACCGGCGATCCGTCCGGCCAGGGTTTGGGCAGCCAGCAACAACAGCAACAGCGGCAGGCCGATACGCCGGCCTGGCGTCAGGGCGCCTTCGCCAGCCTGGCCGACGCTTCAGAAACCCAAACAGCGCCTCCGAACCGGTCCGCCCGGTCGGGCGGCGTCGACGTGACGATTTGAGGACCCCATGACCATAGCTTCCACCTCTGACGCCGTCTCCCAGGCCACCAGCACCGTCAATGCCGGCATCGGCACTCTGGCGAACACCTACACGACGTTCCTCAATCTGCTGACCACGCAGCTGAAGAACCAGGACCCGCTGTCGCCGCTGGACAACAACCAGTTCACCCAGCAACTGACCCAGATGACCGGCGTACAGCAGCAGCTGCTGACCAACCAGCTGCTGACCCAGATGCTCAGCCAGAACCAGGCCAATGTCGGCGCCGGCGCCGTCAATCTGGTCGGCAAGAACGTCACGGTCGCCAGTGACCAGGCCCTGCTGACCGACAAGGGCGCGACCTGGAACTACAATCTCGACAGCCAGGCGACCTCCACCAAGCTGGAAGTGGTCGATGGCAACGGCCAGGTGGTCTACACCGCCGCCGCCCCGACCAATGCCAAGGGCGCCAACAGCTTTAACTGGAACGGCAAGAGCCAGTCCGGCGCGAGCCTGCCGACCAATACGCCTTACAGCCTGCGAATCACCGCGGTGGATTCGACCGGCGCCGCGATCAGTTCGACGGCCTACGTCTCGGGCATCGCCACCGGCGTCAAAACCGTCAGCGGCCAGACGGTGATCACGGTCGGGGGCGTCGATGCGCCGCTGACCTCGGTCACCGCCGTCTCGTCGCCCCCCACATCAACGGCCGCCGCATGAGGCGCGCACAACACATCGGGGCCAGAAGGCCCCTTGGCCCGCTCCACTCGCCGCGGGCAAGCGCAAGAGGCGCAACGCTCCCCTTTTGCAATCAAGGAACAGAACAATGAGTATCAACAGCGCAATGCTCGCTGGCGTGTCGGGTCTGGTGGCCAATTCGTCGGCCCTCGCCGCGATCTCGGACAACATCGCCAACGTCAACACCGTTGGCTACAAGCGCAACGTCGTCAATTTCACCGATGTGGTGACGGCCCAGGCCGCGTCCGGCCGCTATTCGGCCGGCGGCATCCAGGGCTCGCCGACGCAATACGTCAGCCAGCAGGGCCTGCTGCAAAGCTCGTCGTCCTCCACCGACATGGCCATCGCCGGCGACGGCTTCTTCGTGGTCAGTAACGGCTCGAGCGGTCCCCAGGCCGACAGCCGCCTGTTCACCCGCGCCGGCTCGTTCCAGGTGGACGCCAGCGGCTTTCTGAAAAACACCGCCGGGCTCTATCTGCAGGGCTGGCCGGTAGACGCCAACGGCAATGTCAACGCCAACCCGTCCGACGCCTCGCTGCTGCAGCCGATCAATGTGAAGAACGTCGGCGCCACTGTGCGGCCCAGCACCTCGGTGCAGATCACCGCCAACCTGGACTCGCAGCAGACCCTGTCGCCGGACCTGGGCAGCTATAACGCCGTCACCAACAGCATGTCGGCCTACGATCCGGTCGCCGGCACCGGCGTGAAGCCCGACTTCACCATCCAGGTCAACGCTATCGACTCCAAGGGCGGACCGCACACCGTGGCCATCTCGTTCCTGAAGACCGCCAACGCCAACGAGTGGGACGCCGAAATCTATTCGGTGCCCGCTTCGGACGTAACCAGCGGCGCGGGCCTGGCGCCCGGCCAGATCGCCGCCGGCAAGGTGACCTTCACCCAGGACGGCCAGCTGGACACCAATCCGCTGAACACCACCCTGTGGGCAGATCCGACCAATCCGATGATCACCCTGGGCGCTTCCAACGCCGCGGCGCCCGGCGCCGGCGCGGCCAACTGGGCTTCGGGCCTGGGCATCAACGGCCAGAACCTGGCGTTCCAGCTCGGCTCGACCACCGACGGCGGCCTGACCCAGCTGGCCAAGGACTCCACGGTGACAACCGTCAGCACCAACGGCGCGGGCGTTGGCCAGATCGTCGGCGTCCAGGTCAGCCAGGACGGCTTTGTCACCGCCACCTTCGACAACGGCGAGGTGCGCAAGCTGGCCAAGATCGCCATCGCCACCTTCCCCAACCCCGACGGCCTGCATTCGGAAAGCGGCAACGCTTACGGCGCCTCGGTGGCGGCGGGATCCTACAGCCTCAAGTCGGCGGGCGAAGGCGGCGCGGGACAGGTTTCGGGATCGTCTCTGGAAGCCTCTACCGTCGATCTTTCTGCTGAATTCTCTGGTTTGATTACCACTCAGAGAGCTTATTCAGCATCGTCAAAGATTATTCTGACTGCGGACCAGATGATGCAAGATCTTCTGGATCTTAAGAGGTAATAACACGTCTTAACTGACGTAAACACTTATGTCCTGTTTTGATACACTCAGTTTTGCCTAGGGGGCTACATGGTTAGGCGTTTTTTTACTAACCCGATTCAGCAGCCGGTAACTCGCAGCGCCTATGGTGCTCGACCTACGGTGATGGTTGGAAAGGCATAAAGCCATGTTGCAAGAGCAGCGCGTGAACAACAAAGGCGAGCGGTACGTGATCGGTCCGACGGGCGCTCCCCTGACGATCGGAGACCTGCCGCCGCCAGGTACGGAGCGCTGGGTGATCCGGCGCAAAGCCGAGGTGGTGGCCGCGGTGCGCGGCGGCCTGCTCAGCCTGGATGACGCCTGCGAGCGTTATCGCCTGACCAATGAGGAGTTCCTGGCCTGGCAGAAGTCGATCGACCGCCACGGCATGCAGGGCCTGCGCACCACGCGGATCCAGCAGTACCGCTAACGCCGCCCACAAAGACCAGATTGAAGGCCGCGCTCCGCAAGGGCGCGGCCTTTTCTTTTGGGCCTGACCGCAATTGCCGCTAAACCGCGGCCCATGATCGGAGCCCACACCCTCTTCATGCTGCGCCAGCGTCTGGCGGGGAAATGGGCGTTCATCCACGTCAACAAGTGCGGCGGCTCCAGTGTCGAGCGTTTGTGCGGCCTGCCGCGCCTGCACGACACCGCCCTTGAGCGCCGCCGCGCGGTTGGCCAGGCGCGCTGGGAAGCGATGTTCAGGTTCGCCCTGGTCCGCAATCCCTATGATCGCGCGCTTTCCCTCTACCGTTACCGCGTCAAGCGTAACCGCGGCGGCATGGGAGATGGCCACATCAGTTTCGACGACTGGGTCCAGGCTGCGATCGTCGAGCACAACCCGCGCTACTATGACAAGCCGCTGATGTTCGCCCCCGCCCACGCCTGGCTGGCCGATGAGAACGGCTCCCTGATGGTCGATAAGGTCATCAAGCTGGAAGAGATCGATCAGGCCTGGCCCGCCATTGCCGCGCGGATCGGCGCGCCGGCG
>CAZJBC010000113.1:0-8819 GCA_964543805.1 uncultured Brevundimonas sp. | reverse complement strand
CGGCGTGGGCCAAGTCCTTGGACTGCCGCTGCCGGCCAACGAGTTCATGATCCAGACAGCCGATGGCGAACGGCCAGCCCTAGAAGTGCTGACTGAAGGCACCTACCACCGCGAGTTCATCGATGATCCCCAGCGGATCGACTACTTCGTGCCGGTCCGCTGGCTGCACACCGAGACGCTTGAGCATGCGGTCAACGAAATCGGCATGTTCGGCAACCAGAACACCATTTGTCGGCCCTCGACGCCCAAGTGGCGGACAACGGTGGAACGGCTGAAGGAGCGGTGGCCGGGGTGGGATGAGTGATTGGGCCTTTGGACTGGCCATGGCCTTCCCCTATCGAAACCGAGGCCGACGCTGACCAATTGCCGCACTACTGACCCGGCCCAACGACAAGTACGAGCGAGAGGCGCTGCAGTACGGTAGTCCCTAGCGGACCTTCCCGTGTACGGGCATGTCGGCGACGCGGCCGTCAGCGTCCATCGCGGCAAACGTCGCTCGATGGTCCGAAAGATCCTGCATCAAGCGCACGCAGCCCATCGCCCATGAACTTGCCAATACAGAAAGCCCAACGGACATGCCCAACGCTGAACGTGGCACGATCTCAACAAACCCTTCCATCAAAGAGAGGATCAGAGCTGTCGCAGTAGCCCCCACGGCCAGCATCTGAACCACATTGATGAAATTGACATACCAGCCATAATAGCCTGCGAGGCCATTGCGCCGAAGCCACCCGCCGAAACGCTCCTCTCCCATAGTTTCATAAATCTTGGCGAAGGCGGCCCAACAGACCGCCAACAAGATCGCGTTCAACGTCAGGAGGGCTGCATACGCCACAATCATAATCTCTGGCTTGGCGAGATTAGACGACGGAATGTACCGCGCAACGGCAAGGCCAATTGCGCTGCAAACCAGCAGCCGGAAGGGGATAAAACTGAGAAAACCGCGCTTCTGGAATCCAATGATGACGTCCTGCAGCCAGTAGGCGACGAACCTTCTGGGGCCGGCCGGATATTCTGCGGGGTCTTTAAGTCTCATATTATGCTTCCGTCGAACGGAAGAACTCTATCAGAACTTGCGCCGTTTTTATGTCGAGATCTGTCGAACTGTCACCTTCGATATAGACCCTGAGCTGCTGGGGTCCCTTTTGCCTATCAAGGTTTGTTTGGCGGTCATGGGAGAACGGTTGCTTCTTAACGATGGCCTCTGCTCCGCTTTCAGTCCGGCCGCGCACGCCGTACGTGCCATAACCTTTTTCAGCTAAACCGATGGCTTCTTTAACCAGCCCTGTGTCGGCAGGATGAATGTGACTCCCTTTCTTTGGCACAGCGATGCCACGAAATTCGCCGACGTCGTCGCGTGAGAGCAGGTCAGATAGCAGTTGTCCCGGATTTGAAGGGTGTGGGTTGAACGGTCGAGCTTGAAACGAAAACTGATCCAGGTCCCATGTGCCGACGGCCTTCTGCAAATCCTGCGCGGTACCGGCGACTGTGACATTCATGATGACCCCATCAATTGTTGCGACGATCGTTTGGAATCTTCGGATGGCCGACGCCCCATTGATATGGCCGTCGCCAACTGCGTCGTGCACAGCTAGGCCGCCGAGTGACGGAATCATCACAACATGGGCGAGCTCAGCTTCATTGGTTGGCTCGAAATTAGCACTGACGGTCTGCGTCGCGCGATCAGTCTTCGTCACTTGCCGGAATCGGACGTCACGAACCACGTCTAATGCCAGCGCGTTGCAGCTCTCCAGATTCTTCATATCTGGCCGCATTAAATATGTATCGAAATCGTCAGGAGTAGGCTCAGCCTTCCTGTACGAAACTGGCGGAGCATCACGCAGTCTAGTCAGTAGGTCGAATTGTTCTCGCGCGGAAAGCGCCCCGCGCTCCGTGTCGAACGAGTACCGACACAATAGAAGGCTCACACGCGCCATGCCACCACTCCCCGCCAAACCGTGCTCTAGGTTGCATAGAATCGGGCGAGGTCAAACTTCCGGGTTAGCAAGATCTGCCCAATCGACGAATTCAGGGGATGAGCAAGCTTCCGCTGATAGCATGAACGACACGTGGCCCCACTCAACCCTGCACTGCTGGAATCGGAGGAATTCCCGTCGACGGTGGCTACTACTACCACTCTGGCCGGATCGGTCTGACTTTAGCGGCGCCCGTCTCGATCCCGTCCAGGGCGTCGCCAAGCCTTTGCAGAGCCGCTGCGACCTGCGGGCGATAACGGCTGCGATTGTAGGTGGCGGCCAAACTGGAGCGGATGGCGACGTGGTTTAGAGCTGCTTCGATAATGTCTGGCAGTTCGCCCATTTCTCCCAACATCGTTGCGCCGGTGCGGCGTAAATCATGGCGCGTCCATCCTTGCGTCTTGCTGGTCTTCTGGATGGCCTTTGTCTCACGATCCCAATTCGCCAGCGGTGCGCCGGTCGCGGATTGAAAGACCAATGCGCCGGCCTTCGCCTTTTCCGGTTTGATTTCCTCCAGTAACGCCAGCGCTTGCCGCGACAAGGGCACAACATGGGGCTGATCATTCTTGGTTCTGGCCAGTGTCCATGTCTTTGCCGTTAAATCTATGTCGCCCCAACGGGCTTGCGCAGTTTCCTCCCGCCTGGTCAGGGTCAGAAGCATAAACCGCAACGCGCTGGCATAGGGACGGTTCGAGCTGCGAAGAACTGGAAGGAGCGATTTCAACTCGTCAGGTGACAACCAGCGACCGCGCCGTTGAACCGTCGCTGGGGGATGCAAGACAGCCACCGCAGCCGCGACATAGCCGCGCTGCGCCGCCCATTTCAACACCGGCCGAACGTAACGGACCGCCGCAGCAGCGGCCTGCTTTGCGCCGTGGCCATCCGCCTGCATCTGGAAATGAACTGCCGTCAGCATTCCGAGCGGACGATTTAGAAGGGGCTTGAAGACCGACTCCATCCGCCGCTTCGCCTCGCCCCAAGACTTAAGCTGAGCGCCCCTGTGGTCGCCGTAGAGTGTCAGCAGGGCCGCAAAGGTGCCAATTCCCTCCTTGGCGGCCTTGCCCATTGCCCGGTCGCGCTTGCGGTCCGCTACAGGGTCCGCGCCTTCTCTCTTCACCTTGGGGCGCAGCGTACGGGCGGCCTCGCGTGCATCGCTCACCCCCATGTCGGGAAAGACGCCCAACGGAAACCGCCTCATCCGCCCTTCACGATCACGGCAGGCCAGAACCCAAGACGCGGAACCGGTGGGAGTCAGACGCAGGCGCAGGCCAGGGCAGCCTGCGTCCGATAGATCGCGACGAGTCTTGGTTTCCACAGCCTCGCCCGATGCGCGTCTAATTGCCGTCTCAGTCAATCGAATCGCCATATCGCTTCTCCCTCGCCCCTGCTGACGGGGCTTCACCGGGGCTTCACAAATCGCGCAACATCACGGCACGGCTCGGGACGCCTCAGGACGGAATAATCGGGTCATTACTCGATTTTATCAAGCATTTTCTGCGGTTTGACGAAACAACACAGGACACCTCAGGACACCACCGGATGACACAGGAAAATCATAGAACCCTTACTCTTAATCAGCGGGTCGTAGGTTCGAATCCTACTGCGCCTACCACGCTTCGCCCTGCGGGCATCGCGTGGCGCAGCCACGGGAAGCCAGCCGGGCGGGAGTTGGGAATGAAGCGTTGTCTTTCCCCCGCAGCCATGGCCGCCCTGATTGCGTTCCAAACCCCTGCCCTCGCTCAGACGTCAGCCGCGTCCTCTCCCGCTGTTCAGGCCCAGCTCGCCGCCGGACGGGCGGCTCACGACCGCAAGGACTTTGCCGGCGCGCTGGGCGCCTTTCGTCCCCTGGCCGACCAGGGCGTCTCCGAGGCTCAGTTCTGGATCGCGGTGATGGCCGAGAACGCTGAAGGGGGGCCAAAGGACTCAGCCATGGCCCAGACCCGGTTCCGGAAGGCCGCCGTCCAGGGTTTCGCCCGCGCCCAGCGCGATCTGGGTCTGATGTACCAGGATGGCGAGGGCGTGACAAAGAACGATGTGACCGCCGCCGCCTGGTACCGAAAGGCATCCGATCAGGGGTATGGGCCGGCTCAGACCAGCCTGGCCTTCGCCTATGCGCTGGGCAAGGGCGTGCCGGACGACATCGTCCAGGCCGACATGTGGTTCATCCTGGCGGCGCAGTGGGGCGTCGATGAAGCCGCCGACGGCCGGCGCCTGGCCAAGATGAACATGACCCCGGCTCAAATCGCCGGGTCCCAGCGCCTGGCGCGGGCCTGGAAGGCCAAATAAAGCCGCACCGCTTGCGCCCAATTCTTGCCCAAGCAACGGAACAAGCTGTGCCTTGGCCCGTTGTGAGCGTAGCCATGAACACACGCCTCAAATCCGCATCGTTCCGCTTGAGATTGCATCCAGGTCTTTCCATCGTCCTGGCGATCTGCGCCGCAGGTCAGGCCTGGAGCCAGACCCCGCCGGCCGTGGCCCCCACGCCCGCACCCATCCCTTCAGACATGATCACTCAGCTACGGTGCTTCCGCGACCCGGGCGGCAATCTTCACGGGCTGGCGGAGGAGGTCGCTTCAAAGGACGGCCAGGTGATCGGCTGGATATCCATCAGCCAATGTCCGGCGACGGGCGCGGCCGACACCAGGCTCCATGTTCGCCTGAGCGGATCGTTCGGCGACGACATGGTCATCTTCAGTCCGTCAGAGGTGACGGCCCACGCCGACGGCATCGTCCTGACGCTCAGCGCGGCCGAAGTTCGGGCCCGCTTCCCCCACGCGGTCAACGCCCTGTCCAGTTCACTTTATCCGATTGGGTCGACGGCGCCATAAAGAACAGATGGTCGAACCCGGCGCCCTATTTGGGTAGCCGCTCCACCGCGAACTTGATCAGGGCAGCGTTGGTGCGCAGACCGAGCCGGCCGCGCAGGCGGGCGGCTTCCTCGGCAGTGGTGCGATAGCTGACGCCCAGTTCGCCGGCGGTCTCGGCCAGGGTCTTGCCCTGGGCCAGCAGGTCCAGCAGCCTCCGCTCACGCGTAGTCAGGCCGGCCAGGGGATCGGCGTCCTCGGCGATGCGGGCCCGGGCCAGGCGCTGTTCGACGGTGCGCGACAGATAGATCTGGCCGGCCGCGACGGCGTCGATCGCCTCAAAAAGGCATTCGGGGTCGTCGTTCTTGGTGACATAGGCCCGCGCCCCGGCCTCCATGGCCGAGGTGACGAAGGCGACCTCTTCGTACATGGACAGAACGATAACCCCAATGAACGGGTAGACGCTGCGCAGTTCGGCCAGCACATCCAGCCCGCGGCGGTCCGGCAGGTTCAGGTCGAGGATAACGATATCCGGTTGTTCGATCTGGGTCAGGGCCAGGCCCTTGGCCGCGGTCTCGGCCTCGATCACCTGCAGGCCCTCGCGCTGCTGCAGCACCCGCAGGCAGCCGGCCCGCACGATGGGATGGTCCTCGATCAGCAGCAGCTTCATTCGCCCGTCTCCGCTTCCGGAATTTCCAGCGAAATCAGCGCCCCGCCCAGCAGGCTTTTGGACAAAGTCAGCCGTCCGCCCAGGGCCCGCGCCCGCTCCTGCATGCCCAGCAAGCCGATGCCGGGACGACCGCCTTCAGGCAGGCCGGCGCCATCGTCGGCGATGGTCAGGGTGACAAGACCGGCCTCGCGTTTCAGCGAAAGCTCCACCCGTTTGGCGCCTGCGTGGCGGATCACATTGGTCAGGGCTTCCTGGGCGCTGCGGTAGAGCGCCTGGTTGCGTTCGTCGGACAGCTCGCGGCCGTGGTCCACCCTGGCCGACCAGACGATATCCGGATAGCGGCCCTGCCAACCCTCGACCAGCTTCTGCAGGGCCTGGGCCAGCGGCAACTGGTCCAGGATGACAGGGCGCAGCTGCTCCAGCAGCCGGGCGTTGATGCGCTGAATCTGTGTGATCATCTCGGAGATGGAGGTCAGACGTTCGCGGATCTCCGGCGGGCCGACCGCATCCTTGCGGGTCAGGCGCGATATCGCCCCCAGGTCGGCGCGGATGGCGAACAGGGTGGGGCCGATCTCGTCGTGAAGTTCCGAGGCGATCTGCCGCCGCTCGCCTTCCTGCACCGACATCAGCCGGTCGATCAGCATGCGGTTGTCAGCCCCGACCTGTTCCAGCGAGATGGCCAGGCGGTTGAACCGGTCCGCCAGATTATGCAGCTGGGGGTCGGACGTGGTTGTAACCCGCACCGCAAAATCGCCGCTCTCCAGCCGGTCGAAGGCCTCCGACAGCTTGGCCAGGGGACGCAGGGCCAGGCTGAGCGCGGCCAGGATGACAGCGATGACCATCGCCGATACCAGGGTCAGGACGACCATCACATGGCGCCAGTCTTTCCAGGCTTCCTCGATTTCGTCCCGCGGCGCCGCCGACAGCACGACGTCTCCGTAGGACGTCCCGCCCACGCGGATCGGAAAGCGGGTAACCGACGGCGGCTCGTCAACCAGACGCACAAACCACCTCGGGGCCGATGGCGACGGGGCCGGCGGCTCGGCGATCGTCCGCCCGCCAGCGCCCTCGATGCGAATGGTGACGTGGCGCACCACCGGGCGCACCTCGGTTTCCAGCTGGGCGATGGCGGCGGCCGGATCGTTGCTTTCCGCCGTGCGGGCCAGGGCGTTTTCGATGGCGATGCGCGCCAGCTGCAGCCCGGACTCGGTCTCCGCGCGAACGCGGGTGCGGGCATCGCCCACCTCGGACGCCGCATAGGCGACCAGGCTGGCCAGCACCACCAGGGCCGGCGCCAGGATCAGGCGAAGTCGGATCGGGATCAGCACAGGGGTGTTGATGACGCCATGCAGGGCGCAAGTCCATCGCCGCAAAAAGTGCGGCGCCGGGGTGAATGATTGCACATTGCGATGCTGCAATCCTGCGCCCGGTCCGGCGCGGGTATCACTCGCCGCAACTAGGGCCCGGAGCTGAGCCGGGCCTTGATCATCTGGGGCGAACCATGATCCGCACACTGGCCCTGACCCTGCTGGCCTCGGCGCTGATCGCGCCGGGTCTTGCCCGGGCGCAGGACGAAAAGGCGACCACGGTCGATCCGCTGATCATTGTCGCGCCCGCGCCGCTGGGCGGCGGGGTGTCGCTGAGCCGTCTGGGTGAAACCATTTCCAGCGTCGGCGCCGACGACCTGGCCAAGACCGGCTCGCTGTCGATCACCGACGCGCTCGAGCGCACCATTCCAGGCGTCAATGTCTCGGACACCCAAGGCAATCCCTTTACCGGCGATGTAAACTACCGCGGCTTTACCGCCTCGGCGCTGCAGGGCCTGCCGCAGGGTCTGGCGGTCTATCTGAACGGCCAGCGGCTGAACGAGGCGTTCGGCGACACCATGAACTGGGACCTGATCCCGCAAAGCGCCATCACCCAGATCGACCTGGTGACCAGCAACCCGGCCTTCGGCCTGAACGCCCTGGGCGGCGCCCTGTCCCTGAAAACCCACGACGGCTTCAATTTCCAGGGCGTCGAGGCCACGGCCGAGGGCGGCGCCTTCGGAACCCAGACCGGATCGCTCCAAGGCGGCTGGAGCAACGATCACTACAGCGCCTATGGCGTCATCGACGGCGGCAAGATCGATGGCTGGCGGCCCAATTCCGGCGCGTCGGTCGCGCGCAGCTTTGGCGA
Organism: uncultured Brevundimonas sp.; assembly: GCA_964543805.1. Classification (GTDB taxonomy): domain Bacteria; phylum Pseudomonadota; class Alphaproteobacteria; order Caulobacterales; family Caulobacteraceae; genus UBA5005. The sequence goes on along the minus strand of CAZJBC010000113.1, from coordinate 1,191 downwards.
CCTGGGCATGAAGTTCACTGGCGGCGAAATCCACCTGGTCGGCGGCGCCAGCGACAGCCGGCTGGGCGTCGTGGGCCCCACCCCCGTCGACCTGCTGGTCGACAATCGCCGGGCGATCTTCACCTTCCCCCAGTCCAGCCACAACCAGGCGCAGTTCGCGGCCCTGAACGGCCAGTACGCCCTGGGCGATTCCTGGAGCGCCCAGGGAGGTATTCACGTTCGCCGCTTCATCCAGGCTCACCTGGACGGCAACGACGGGAACTTTGAGAACTGCTCGAATGTGGGCCCGCTGGCCAACACCTTGTGCCTGCAGAGCGACGGCTTTCCGTCGAGTATTCCCGCCTCCGAGTTTCAGATTCTGACAGCGGGTAACGCACCGATCCCCTGCCCGACCTCGACCGTCGATACCGACGGCTGCCGCAACCAGCTCAATTCCGCCGACGGCCCACGCGTGCCTTATGGCACCCTTGACCGCACCTGGACGACCACGAACACGACCGGCGCTTCGCTGCAGCTGGCCAACAACAAGGCCGTGGCGGGCCGCAAGAACAATCTGACCTTCGGCGGCGCTTACGATTCCAGCGACATTCACTTCCGCTCCAACAGCACCCTGGCCGTTATTGATCCTACGCTGTTGGTCACCACAACCAACTATCCCTTGCCCGACATCACCGGAGCGGTTCCGGGCCTGGGCCAGGTGATCCATTCGGGTCCTGACGTGGCCTATGGGCCCGCCGACCTTGGGGTCATCACCAACACCTCGGGTCTGTTCGCGACCGACACCCTGGATCTGACGCCGGCCCTGTCGATCACCCTGGGCGCGCGCTGGAACAGCGAGGTCGTCGACCTGAAGGACCTGACCGGGGTCAATCCTTCGCTGACCAGCAACCATCGCTTCAGCCGCGTCAATCCGGCCGCCAACATGGCCTGGCGGTCGGGCCGCCAGACCTGGTACGCGGGTTATTCCGAGACCAATCGCGCCCCGACCCCGCTGGAACTGGGCTGCAGCGACGCCGACAAGCCCTGCCTGCTGGAAAATTCGCTGGTGTCCGATCCGCCGCTTAAGCAGGTCACCTCGCGCACCTTCGAGGCCGGCACGCGCGGCGGCCACGACTTTGCCAAGGTATCGCTGGTCTGGTCAGCCAGCGCCTTTTCCACCAACAATTCCGACGACATCGTCTCCCTGGCCAG
>CAZJBC010000112.1:0-8862 GCA_964543805.1 uncultured Brevundimonas sp. | reverse complement strand
GGCCGAACATCAAGCTGGGCATCTGCGGCGAACACGGCGGCGATCCGGCCTCGATCGCCTTCTGCGAAGACGCCGGCCTCGACTATGTGTCTTGCAGCCCCTACCGCGTGCCGATCGCGCGGTTGGCCGCCGCCCAGGCAGCCCTGGCCAAAAAGGGGTGAGCCGGCTCGCCGCCCTTCGCAGTGATGGCAAGCGCGCGCTGGCGGCCGCCCTGGCGGCGCTGGAATCGCGGCCTGACGATCCGGAGGTTCAGGCCCTGCTGGACGAGGCCTGGGTCGCCCAGTCCGGCGTCGCCATCGGCCTGACCGGCCCGCCGGGCGTCGGCAAGTCGACCCTGGCCAACGCCCTGGTCAAGGGACTGCGCGAGCGGGGCAAGACCATCGCGGTCGCCGCCGTCGATCCGTCCTCGCGCGCGTCCGGCGGGGCCATCTTGGGCGACCGGGCCCGCATCGACGCTGATCCGGCCGACGCCGGCGTCTTCGTCCGCTCCTTCGCCGCCCGCGACCGGCTCGGCGGTCTGGCCGACCTGGCCGCGCCGGCGACGGTGATCTTCCGCGCCCTGTTCGACTATGTGCTGATCGAGACGGTCGGCGTTGGCCAGAGCGAGACCGAGATCGCCGATATCGCCGACCTGGTGATCTTCTGCGCCCAGCCGGCGTCGGGCGATGCGCTTCAGTTCATGAAGGCGGGCGTGATGGAAATCCCGGATCTTGCGGTGGTCACCAAGGCCGACATGGGCGCCGCGGCTCGCCGGGCCGCCGCCGATCTGAAGGGCGCCCTGGCGCTTGCCGTGCGTGACGGCGCCGCGCCCGCCGTGCTCACCTGCTCGGCCAGCACCGGCGAGGGGCTAGGCGAGCTGATCGACGCCATCACCGTCCGCGCTTCCGTCCTGCATGGACCGGCGATGATCGCCCGCCGCCAGGCCCAGGGCGAAGCCTGGGTCGCCCAGGCGTTGAAGGCGCGGTTCGGCCGGGAGGGTTATGCGGCCCTGGGCGAGGCCGCCCGCCTGAAACATGGGGAAACCCCCTTTGCGCGGGAACGCCAGGCTGCCGCCAAGCTTCGCGGCCAAGGCCTAACCTAGGCTCGGCTCGTCGTGGCGCCCGCGCCACAGGCGATGCCATGTCTGTTGCCAAGCTCGCAACCGGATCACGGCCGATAGGGTTTGACCTGTCGATAGCCGGCCCGCCCGGCGCTCAAGAGGAGCAAACCGAACCAGGCGACGCCCGCCTGTGGCCCCGCGGCCACTACCGCCTAGCCAAACCGGCGTCACCTACAAATGCACAAAATGGAGGCGCAATCCCGCCATCTTGTGTGCCGACTACACGCGCTCTTTCGTAACCCCTGTAAGGAATCTCCCCATGAAAAAGTTACTCGCCCTGGCCGCCGCAGCGTCGGTCGCCATCATCGCCGCGCCGGCTTTCGCCGACAGCAATGTTTCGATCGGCTATTCGAATTCGAACATCAGCAGCTTCAATATCGGCGCCGTGACCGCGCGCGCCGGCTGGAACTCCGGCCCGTTCGGCATCGAAGGCGAAGGCTCGTTCGGCCTGCAGAGCGACTCCAATGGTACGGGCGCCGGTCGTGAAAGCGCCAAGCTCAGCTCGGAATTCGGCGTGTTCGGCACTGCTCAGGCCGATGTCTCCAAAGATTTCGAACTGTTTGCCCGCGCCGGCTACGCCACGGCGGATTACAAGTCGACCCATGGCGTCAGCCCGACCGCGACCAACAGTTCAAACAGCTCCAGCGGCTTTGCCTATGGCGCCGGTGCGCAATGGAACTTCGATGCCATGGACGGCGTGCGCGTCGACTATACGATCTATAACTTCAACGTCGGCAAGCACCCGGCGACCACGGCTCCGGTGACGCCGGCCTACGGCGGCGCTGACGCCGACGTCTGGTCGGTGAGCTACGTCCGCAAGTTCAAGTAGCCGGACCTCCCCGAGCGCGCCGCGTCCGAAGGGGGGATGCGCGGGGCGTTTTGCGGGCCTTTCGGCCATTCATCGATGTCAAGACGGCCGGTCAGATGGCGACCGGCCGTCTTTTTATTGTTTAACTTGTGGGCTGGCCTGTGGCGGGATCGCTACAGCGGAGCCTGTTTTTTGGGCTATAAGAATCGGGTGATCACAAAAACAGATTCGCGGCCGGCTTTTTGGTCCTCACCGAATCGAAAAAGGGGAATTGCTATGAAGAAGATCGTATTCGCCGCCGCCGCTCTGGCCGCCATGGCCATCACCGCTCCGGCGTTCGCCGACTCCGGCACCAACGCCTCGATCGGCTACACTGACATTACCGGCAGTGGCTACAGCTTCGGCCTCTTGAATGCCCGCGTCGGCTGGAATTCGAACGGCATCGGCGTAGAAGGCGAAGCCGGCACGGGCCTCCAGTCCAGCCATGGCGTGAAGATTTCCAGCGAGTTCGGCGGCTTCGTCACCGGCCAGGTGGAAGCCTCCAAGGATTTCGACCTGTTTGCGCGCGTCGGCTACGCCACGGTGTCGGCCACCGGCGGCTCTGACAGCGGCTTCGCCTACGGCGTCGGCGCCCAGATGTTCTTTGACATGGCCAATGGCGTTCGCGTTGAATACACCAACTATCACCTGGGCTCGAGCACCAGCTCGTACGGCATCAGCTACGTTCGCAAGTTCAAATAAGCGAATTCAGCCTTGATCTTTAAGGGCGCGTCCGGGGCAACCGGCGCGCCCTTTTTCGTGCGTTGACGGCGCGAGGATCTGGCTGTCCGACGCCGTGCTCCGATCCCCGCAGCGACCGCCAGACTCGTTGATCTAGATCAAACCTGCAGGGCAAGTCGAACACCATGGCCGGCCGGGCATATTCCGGCCTTGTTGTTATGAACCTTGGCCGCGGGTTGCGTAAAAAAGGAAGTAAACCATGAAAACGATTCTAGCCCTCGCAGCCCTGGCCTCGGTGACTACTCTGGCGGTTCCGGCCTTTGCGGAAACCAATGTGTCGGTCGGCTACTCCCGTGTCGACGCGGGTGACTTCAAAGGCCTGAACGCCGGCGTCGCCCGATTTGGGTGGAACTCCGGCGCCTTCGGCGTTGAGGGCGAAGCCTCGACCGGCTTCGGCTCGGTCAAGGTCGGCGCGACCGCCGCCAAACTGTCATCGGAATACGGCGTGTTCGCCACCGCCAAGGCGGACGCTTCAAAGGACTTCACGCTCTTTGCACGCGCCGGCTACGTGGTTGAGGATCTGAGCCTCAAGGTCGGCGCGGCGGCGTCGCACTCGTTCAGCGACAGCGGCCTGGCCTATGGCGCCGGCGCGATCTGGAACGTCGATGAAGCCAACGGCGTCCGGTTTGAGTACACCCGCTACGAGACCAGCCCGACGACCGCGACGGCCAAGGGCAATATCTGGTCGCTGAGCTACGTTCGCCATTTAAATTTCCGCGGCACCGGCCCGGGCGCGCCCCCATCCCGGCGCGCCGGGACTCTAGCTTTCCCGTAACAGCGGCAGAGCCAGACCGACCGGCGGTCCGGCGCCCAGCTGTTCGCGGCGGAAGCGGAAGACTTCCGCAGGCCGCCCGCCCGCCTGACGATCGAACCGGCCCAATCCCTCGACAAGCTCCGTGCGTTCCAGGCCCCGGCGAAAGTTCTGTTTGTGCAGGGCCACACCGGCGATGGCCTCGATGGTGCGCTGCAGGGCGCGCAAGGTGAACTCCGGCGGCATCAGGTCAAACACCACCGGACGGTAACGCAGCTTGCCGCGCAGACGCCCCAGGCCTGTCGCCAGGATCCGGCGGTGGTCGGACGCCATGGCCTCGCCCAGCCCCGCCGGAGCCTCGCCGCCAGGCTCGCGATCGCGCGCCGCTTCGGCGACCAGCCGGCTCTCGTAAAGCAGTTCGTAGCGCTCAAGCACCCGCTCTTCGTTCCAGCGCGCGCCGTCCAGCGCAAACAGGCTGCGGGTCCTGGCCAGCTTTTCGTCCGAATGGCGGGCCCAGCGCAGCAAGGCCGGCGCGATCACTTCGTCGATGATCTCAGGCCGGCCGCTCCGCCAGTCTTCCCAGGGAAAGAAGCGCGTCCACGAGGCCCAGGCTGTATCCGGAGCGCCAGTGTCGGCGGCCTCCGGGCGCAGGGCCAGATAGCCGACCGATATGACTCGCGCAGCGCCCGCGCCCACGTCGGCCATGGGCGCGTCCCGGCCTTCATCGCCAAAGGTGTACAGCTGTTCCACATAGCCCAGATCAAGCCGCGTCTGCTCGGACACAAAGGCGCGCAACGCCAGTTCAAAGGTTCGCACGCAAGGATCAAAGGGGCCGAATGGCAGGCCTGGCGTCCGGCGATCGTCCGGCTGGCGCACGGTCAGAATAACCGCTTCGCCTTCCTCGATCGCGACGATCACCGCCGACAATCCGATGACAACAGATAGGGTCAAGACCTGATCATCCTATTCGGCCCCCAGGGTCGCTGGCGACGGCTCTTTGGCGGCGGCCTTGGACAGGGTCTCATAGCGCGACAGAAACCGGCCTTGCGCCTCTTCCGCCGGATAGGGCGCCAAAACGATGTGATAGCCGCCCGCCGGCGCGCCGAAAAACTGCAGACCCTCTTCCAGCGTGAATCCCGCCAGTTGCGTCGCCTCGAAATAGGCGCTGGCCCGATCGGCCTTCTTGATCAGGGCGCCGACCGGCGCGGGAAGTTTCGGCGGCAGGCCAAAGCGGATGTGGATGGCCGCTTCCAGGCGATGCTCGAAGGCGCGATAGTTCAAGCCCAGGGCGTTTTTGAACGGTGAGATCATGTCGCCGATGACGTATTCCGCCGCATCATGCAGCAGGGCCGCCAGCCGCCACCGCGCCGCCAGGCCGGGCGGCATTTCGCCGGCGATCTGCTCGACCACCAGCGCGTGCTGGGCGACGGAAAAACCACACTCACCCGTCGTCTGTCCGTTCCAGCGGGCCACCCGGGCCAGGCCGTGGGCGATGTCTTCGATCTCGATGTCGAGCGGGGAGGGGTCCAGCAGATCCAGACGGCGGCCCGACAGCATCCGTTGCCAGGCGCGGGGTGGGGCGGAAGCGGCGGATCGGGACGAGGCCATGGCTGCACCTTCCCACGGCGGGCGCCAGGCGTGTAGGGGCGGGGCGGTGATTTTTGATGTCAGGGCGGCAAGGCGGCTGCGCCGGGAGTTCTGATTTGCTGGTAGAAGGCGGCGAAGATGGTGCGCGCTGTGTCCGACGCCTCCTTTTCCAGCCCGGGGCGGAAGGTTGCACGCACCTTCACGTGCCAGTCCCCGATTTTCGAAAGCCACAGCCCCTGTTCCGTGCCGTTGGGATCCATCCAGAAGCTGGCGCTTGTCGGCAGCGGCGCCGGGCCGGTGGCGAGCGGCGGATTGGTCGTCCGGGCGACGGGCGTGACCTTTTGGGCCTCCTGCACGTAGGCCTGGAAAACCTGGGCAAGGCTCATGGCGGGGATCTTGGTCAGGTACAGAGTGTACCAGCCCGAACTGCCGATTTCGCCGTATCCGCAGCTGACATCCCGCCCGCCTTCCGATCGATCGTAGATAACCATGTCGCGGCGCGAGAGCGCGCCGTAGGCGATGGGACAGACGAATCCGGTCGGCTGGTGGCGCGCGCCGCCATCGTCCTGCCGGGCAAAGACAACCCCGTCGGGTTCGTAAATCTGGGTCGGGCCGCCGACACCGGCCCCGCCGGGCGGCGGGGTGGATCCCGCTGGCGACCCGGAAGCCGATGTTTGGGGCGAAGGGGCGGCTGGGGTGGCGATGTAAAGCTGTATCTTGCCATTGTCCGATATGGCGATCGGCCCGCGGATCGGGTTGGCGAGCGCGGCAATCGCGCTCTTGAGGACGTCGTCGGTGGGTATGGCGGTAAACAGCTGGGCGACGGTAATTGTCCGGCCGTCCAGTTTGACCAGGGCGTAGGCCGTCACAGGGAGCGGCGCCGGGCGTTTGTCGAGTTCAGCCTGGACCGCCGCGCGAAGGTCGTCGATCGGCGCCAGATAGAAGAGGGGCGCCGAGGCCCCGGCGGGGATGGCGCGGCGGGGAGCCTTGTCGCTGTTTTCGCCGGTCAGGGTGTAGTCATCGCGACCGATCTTGAAGACGCCGCCGCGAGTGCAGCTGATCGAGCGGGTCACGGCGCCCGAAACGTCCGGCAGGATGACCTTCGTCGCGCTGATGCCCAGAAGCAGGTCCTGCTGCATCTGGCCGGTCGGGACCTTGATCGCAGCAGCCGAGGCGACGCCCTGGGACTGACACGGCGCGGGCGGATCGGCGGCGAACACAGGAAAAGCCAGTCCCGTCGCCATCAGGAATGCAACGGCTGCGGCAAGTCGTTTCAGCATGACGGTTCCCCTCCAGTGGCGTCAAAGGTTAGACCCCAACGCCGGGTCGCGCCACAGTTTAGCGTCGCCCGCGGCCTATGGCGGGCCGGGCGGCGCCCGCCGGTCGCCGACCTCGGCGTAAAAGGCCAGGAACAGCTGACTGACGACGGCGGCGGCCTCGGTTTCGGTCGCGACGCCGGCGGGATAGTCGACCCGCAAAACGGCGAGCCAATCGCCCGACTTGCCGACCCAGACCCCGACAACGCGCCCGTCGGGCGTATCCATCAGCGCCGAGGAGACATAGAAGCCGGGCGGCGGCGGCGGTGCAGGATGGACCGTGGCGCCCGGATTTCGTTCGCGGGTCGCTCCGCCAAAGCGGTCGATGGCGGCCGATATTGTCGCGTCCGCCGCCAGGGACAGGGTCATCTGGTAACGGGCCGCAAGGATCACATCGGCGGGGGTTTGTACGCCTGGAACATACTGACAGGACACCGAATCCTCATCCGGGGTTATCCGGTTCAGGCGGATGTCGGCGCCGACGATCACCGGCGGACAGGTAAAGCCTGACGGCCGATGGTGGTTGCCTGGCGGGAAATCCATGAACTGACGGCCGGGGCCGCCGTCCATTATGACCTGGAAGCTCAGGGGATCGCTCGGCCGGACGGGCCGCGCAGACGGCGCTGTTGGCGCATCGATCGGGGCCGCCTCGATGGGTGCAGGGCGCGGCGACGACGACGGTGGCGGAGGCGAGGCAAGCGGCGTGGCCATGGCGGTAGCGATCGGCGCAGAGGCGATGGCCGGGGCGGCGGGCGCAGGGCTTGGCGGAACGGGGGTTGGAAGGGCTGTCGGAGCGGCCGTCCGTGTAGGCCCAGGGCTTGCGACTTCGACACTGGCTGGAGCGGCGGGCGAAAGAGGCGGCGGCGCTGGAGCGGCGACGCCGGTGGTCTGAAACCCGTAAGCAATGGTGTTTCGACGGCCGTCATAAGTGACCATCGAGGACGATGATTCCAGCGCCTTCCGGAATGCCTCGATCAAAACCGAATCCGCCGGAATGCCGTTGAAGACGGCCTTTTCGAACGTTTCGCCCGAGCTGTCGGTGACGGCCAGAACATAGGCTGTCGGCAGTCCGACCGCCGATCCGGGCACGGCGTAAAGATAGCCGGTCCGCGAGCCCGATTCCGACGCGGCGACGCGCGGGAACGGGTCGCCGTTTTCTCCGCCGATCGTGAAGGTCACGCCGTTGGCGACAACGTATCCACGGATGCAGGCGACGTTATTGCCAAGCTGGCGGGTGGTGTCCGGCTGGAGCGCTTCGACCGTCATTTGGGCCCGCTCAAGGCTCGCCGCATCGTTCGCCCCGATGATCGGGATTTCCACTGCAGCGGCCTGACCCTGCGTCTTGCAGGATTCGGCCGCCAGGGCAGGCGATGCTGCGGCGGCGGCGGTCAGGAACAGGGCGGCGAGCAAGACTTGGGTCACGGCGAATTCCATTCTCGGCGAAGCGAGGTTTAGGGGGTCTGGCAATTCCCGCAAGACGCCGGTTACCGGCCGCCCCCGAAATTCCAGGGGTTGAGATGCTTTCGCATCCCGCAGATTGCCTTTAGTCTGTGCTGGCTGAAACCGTGGCGGGGGGCTGGTGTCGGTCGTCGGAGCGTTCCTGAGCGTTAAGGGCCGCGCCCGTCGGCGCATCTTCTGGCTGATCACCATTCTTGCCAGCCTGATCGCCATGCTGGCGGGCTTCGTCGCCGGGGTAGCGGGGCTTGATCCGGCGCTGAACGCCGCTATCTCGGCGGTGATTTCAGTGACCCTGTCCCTGCCGGTGACCATCCGGCGCGGCCACGACCGCAACCGGCCGGCCTGGTGGACCCTGATGCTCTACGCCCTGGTGGAATTCGGCGTCCTGTTCATGACTTCGGACGCGTTCAGCCGCTGGGACGTCGTGATACCGAACTCCGAGCTGTCGACCGGCACATTCGTCATGCTGGCCGTCCTGATCGCGGGCGGACTACTGCTGGCGGACTACGGCGTGAACCCGGGCAAGCCCGAGACCAACCGCTATGGACCGCCCCCGCCCGGATCGCCGCGCGAGATCTATGGCTAGCTTGGCCGCGGCGCCGGGTCGCGCTTGGCCAGGAAGGCCAGACGCTCGACCAGGTGGACGTCCTGCTCGTTCTTCAGCAGGGCGCCGTGCAGCGGCGGGACCAGGCGGGCCGGATCGTTTTCGCGCAGGGTCTCGGCGCTGATGTCCTCGACCATGAGCAGCTTAAGCCAGTCGAGCAGTTCCGAGGTCGACGGCTTCTTCTTCAGACCCGGCTCCTTGCGCATGTCGTAGAAAATCTTCAGCGCCTCGGCCACCAGCTTTTGCTTGATGCCTGGATAGTGGACTTCGACGATGGCGTTCATCGTCGCCTCGTCGGGGAACTTGATATAGTGGAAGAAACAGCGGCGCAGGAACGCATCCGGCAGTTCCTTCTCGTTGTTCGAGGTGATGATCACCACCGGCCGGATCGCCGCCTTGATGGTCTCGTCGGTCTCGTAGACATAGAATTCCATGCGGTCGAGTTCCTGCAACAGGTCG
>CAZJBC010000111.1:0-8864 GCA_964543805.1 uncultured Brevundimonas sp. | reverse complement strand
GATTGATGACCATGCCGCTTTCATAGCGCTTGACCTCGCGCACCTGGTCGGCCTGTTCCTCGACCGAAAGGTTGCGGTGAAGCACGCCCATGCCGCCGGCCTGAGCCATGGCGATGGCCAGCCTGCTTTCGGTCACCGTGTCCATGGCGGCGGACACCAGCGGGATGTTCAAACTGATTTCGCGCGTGAACCGGGTGGCCGTATCGACCTGACCCGGCATAACCTCGGACGGACCGGGTTCGAGCAAAACATCGTCGAAGGTAAGCCCTTCGCGAATCTCCATGGGAGACCTTTTTGTTTGCGCTAACGCTCATCCCTCACGGGATTCGCCGCTTGAGCGCGGGGGGTTTTGCGGCGCGGGTATCAGGGCAAATGCCGGGAGAGTCAATCGCCGCGGCGAGGTCATCCCCTGAACACGGCTTGTCGCCACGAAGCGGGCGGGCGCATAGACTGCCGCAAACCGATCAATTCCGGGACCTGATCCATGCAACTGCGACCTGACCTGATTGCCGCCGCGGTCCTGGCCCTCGCCGTTGCGGCCGGCGCCTCGCCCGCACTGGCCCAGGCGCGCGACCAGCAGGCCTCAACCTGCGAAAATCACGGCGGAAGTACGCCGCTCGCCCAGGTCATCGCCGCCTGCACCGCCCTGATTCAGGGCGGGACCGAGACCCAGGCGAACCTCGGCGTGGACTACATGAATCGCGGCAACGCCTATGATGATTCAAGACAGCCTGCGCTGGCGATCACGGACTATAACAAGGCCGTCTCGCTCAATCCCCAGGACGGCGAGGCCTACTATAACCGCGCCTTGTCCTATCAGCGGCAGGGCGATTTCGTGCGCGCCCTGGCCGACTACAATCAGGCGCTTCAGCTGATTCCCAATGAGGTGGAGGCGCTGGTTCGCCGCGGCGAGATTTTCGCGATGCAGCGCGATGTGCGGGCCTTTGATGATTTCAACAAGGCCATCAGCCTGAACCCAAATATCGCCGAGGCCTACTACGACCGTGGCACCGCCTACGCGACCGGGGGAAATGCCGAGCGCGCGATTAACGACTTCGACAAGGCTATCGCCCTGGAGCCGAAAAACGCCTTCTCGTGGGCCAACAGGTGCCAGGCGCTGGCCACCCTGGGCCAGAAGCTTGACCAGGCCCAGAACGACTGCACCGAATCCCTGCGGCTGGCTCCAAACGATTCCATTACCCTGGCGAGCCGGGCCCTGGTGCGGCTGCGAAAGGGTGATTTCGCCGGCTCGAAGGCCGATTACGATGCGGCGCTGAGCGGTGACCCGCGGCGGATGATCGCCCGTTACGGCCGGGGCGTTGCAGAGCTGCGTCTGGGCCAGCTCGACGCCGGCCACGCCGATATTTCCGCGGCGACCGAGAAGGATTCAACCGTGGCGGACGTATTTAAAGGTTGGGGGGTCACGCCCTGAGATTCAGGTGACGCAGTCCGTTGATGACCGTGACGGGTTGTTCTAGATTCAACTTTGCGGGGGCGTAAGGAGCTGGGCCATGCGACTGCCTCGTTTGACTTTGATTTTTCCGGCGGTTTTTCTGCTTGTTACGGCCGCAACGGCCGCGCAGAGTCAGACCTCGGGCGCGCGCCGCGGCGGCGTGCCGACCGCAGCCACGCAATGGAACATTTGCGACAACCTCGACGGCGATTCCGGGCCGGACGCGGTCATCGCAGCCTGTTCAGCGGTTATCGCCAAGGGTGTGGGAACCGCTGAAACCATGGCCGGCGCCTATCACAATCGGGGGGCGGCCTATCGCTCCGAAGGCCAGACCGACCTGGCGATCACCGATTACAACACAGCCCTGCGGCTTGATCCGAAGGACGTCGATACGCTCTACATTCGTGGCAACGCCTATGCCTCAAAGCGCGACTATGAGCACGCCATCGCCGACTATGACGAGGCCATCAAACTCGATCCTGGCTTTGCACCCGCCTACAACAATCGCGGCGGCGCCTATCACATGCAGCGCAACTACGTTCGGGCCATCGCCGACTTCGACCGGGCGATCGCTCTGAACGACGAATACGCCGCCGCTTTCGCCAACCGTTGCCGTTCGCGCGCCGCCTCGGGCGAGCGCCTCGATCTGGCCCAGGCCGATTGCAGCAAATCGCTCGCGCTTCGGCCAGACGATCCACCCACCCTGGACACCCGCGGCCTGGTTCACCTGCGCGGCATGGAGTTCGCCGCCGCCTTTGATGACTACGACGCCGCCTGGCGCCTCAGCGACACGCAATACGGATCGCTCTACGGGCGCGGCGTCGCGCAGCTGCGCCTGGGCCGCACCGACGCTGGCCGAGCCGACATCGCCAACGCCACCGCTCATGATCCCAGTGTCGCGGCGCTCTACGCGCAATCGGGGATTACGCCCTGAGGGCGGCAGCCTCATGGGGGACTGCGATAGCCGCGGTGCTAAGCGCCGCAGCCCTCAGCGCTCATGGAACGCCGGTGGTCAGCACGCATGAGGCCCTCGGCCAGGATGTCGGACCGGCCCTTAACTACGGTCAGCAACTGGAGATCTGTGAGAACCGCGCCCGGACCTATTCAGACAAGGAATCCGTCAACAGCTGCACGATGGTCATCGAAACCGGCCGCGAGGAGGCCGCGAATCTTGCGGCCGCTTACGCAGATCGCGCCTTCGCCTACCGTCGGCTTGGCGATTATGTCCGGGCCTTCGCCGACTATGACCAGGCCCTGCGGCTGGATCCTGCGAACGCCGCCACCCTGTTCAACCGCGCCGTCGCCAGACAGGCCCATGGCGACCTGGACCAGGCTGTGGCGGACTATGACCAGGTGCTGGCGCTCGAGCCGGGGAACGGTGCGGCGCTGCACAACCGCGGCATCGTGCGCAGGCTTCAGGGCAATCTGCCGGCCGCGCTTGACGACCTTGATCACGCCCTGCAGTTCGACCCCAAAAATGCAGCGGCGCTGAACAGCCGCGGCCTCGTCTACCGGGCCAAGGGCGATCAGGCCAAGGCGATGGATGATTTCAACCAGGCGATCTTGCTGGATCCCGCCAATGCCGCCGCCCTGGCCAATCGCGGCGCCCTGTACCGCCAGCAAGGCGACATGAGCAAAGCCATCGCTGACTTTTCCGACTCCTTGCGAATAAATCCGTCCGACAACGTCGCAAGGGACGCCCGCGCCGCCGCCTATCGCACCCAGGGCGCCGTCACCACGGCGATCGATGAATATGCCGAGGTTCTTCGCCGCGATCCGAACGACATGTCCGCTCTGGTGGGGCAGGGTCTGGCCTACCGCGCACAGGGCGATCTGGCCAAGGCGATCGCCGACTACAACCACGCCATTCAGGTCGATCCGACCGCCAGCGCGCCCCTTGTCGACCGCGGAAACGTCTACCGCGCCCAGGGCGAGCTGGCCAAGGCGCTGGCGGACTATGGCCAGGCCATCCGCATCAACCCAAGGGATGGGATCGCCTTTGAAAACCGCGCCAACGTCCTTGCGGGCCAACGCGAGTTCCCCAAGGCGATTGCCGATGCGGACCAGGCGATTCAGCTGGATCCAACCAATGCGTCGGCCTTCAACGTCCGTTGCTGGACCCGCGCCACCTGGGGCCAAGGGCTCGACAAGGCCCTGGCCGATTGCAACGAAGCCCTCCGCCTGCGCCCCAACGACGCCAATACTCTGGGCAGTCGCGGACTGGTGCATCTGCGCCAGAATGACTTCGCCGCCGCCTTCGCGGACTATGACGCCTCATTCCGGCGCGACCCGGCCCAGATCAACTCGCAGTTTGGGCGGGGTGTGGCGCAGCTGCGTCTGGGCCGCGAGGAAGCCGGCCAGGCAGACATCCGGGCCGGCGAAGCGCAAAACCCCGCTGTCGCCGCGCGGTTCGCCCTTTGGGGCATCAAGCCCTGACCATTCAATGACTTACCGTCTGTTCACCGAGGCATGATCCAGGGCGGTCTGCTGAAGGCTGGACGGTTGGCCATAGACCTGGATGTCGGCGTGAGACGAGGCGCGCGCCTGGGCCTGGCGGGCGGCCCAGATTTGGACCCCGGCGTGATCCATCGCCTCGATCCGCGCTGTGTCGCACTTCAGCCCCTGCCCCTCGACGTCCGCATGGGCTGAGGCGGCGATTTCGATCGAGGCGCACTGGCCCGAAAGGCGCACGCCAGCATGATCGCTTGCCCGCAGGACAACGGCCTGACCGGCCAGGGTCCCGGTCACGTTGGCATGGCTGCTGACCGTCAGCGTCAGAGCCGGGGAAGAGATCGCGCCGGATACGCTTGCATGGTCCGACGCCGTCACGGTCAGGGCGGGCGCGGCGACGTTGAGGCTGACGCCGGCGTGTGAATAGGCCTCGACCTGCGACCAGGCGGGCGCCGAGACGGTGATGGTGTATTCTGGCTGATCTCGGCCCCAGCCCCAATCCCAGACCCAGCCGTATTGCGGTTGACGCGAGGCGACGAGGGTCGAGCCCCGGACCTCCAGGATCAAATCGCCGAACCGGCCTTCGGGCTCGCTGACCTGAACCGAATAGGGACCCTGCCTGACGATCACGGTGACGTGGCTGGAGGCCGATATCTTGTCAAAACCCGACAAATTGAAGGCTTTCGACGAGGCGTGCGCCTGTGGGGCGGCCAGGGCGGCGATTGCCGCCGCGGTCAGAAGAAAGGCGGTTTTCATCCCCAGAGTCTCCGTGGTCACAGCGCCGCGCCCTGCCGCGTCTGTCCTTAGAGGCCGCGCGAACCGCGAATGGATGCAGCGCCCCCGCCCCTAGCCCCGGAATCCGGTCGCCACCAGATAGACTTCCGAGCTCTCGGCCCGGCTGGCTTTCGGCTTCACCTGTTTGACCTGGTCGAAGCGGGCTTTCAGGCGGGCGATGACCTCGGCCAGTTCGCCGCCCTGGAAGGCCTTGGTGACGAAGGCGCCGCCCGGCTTGAGCACGGTGAGCGCAAAGTCCGCCGCCGCCTCGATCAGGCCGACGATGCGCAGGTGGTCGGTCATGCGGTGGCCGGTGGTGTTGGGCGCCATGTCGCTGAGCACCAGGTCGGGCGCGCCGCCGAGCATCTCCATCAGACGCGAACCACAGGCGGGGTCGGTGAAATCCATGACGATCATCTGCGACGGCGGCAAGGGATCGACAGGCAGCAGATCCACGCCCACCACCTTGCCTGCCCCGCGCAGCAGGGCGATCTGCACCCAGCCGCCGGGCGCGCAGCCCAGGTCGATAATGCGGGCGCCGCGCGGGATCAGGCCGAAACGGTCGTCCATCTCCGTCAGCTTGAAGGCCGCGCGCGAGCGGTAGCCCTTGGCGCGGGCCTCGGCGGCGAAGGGATCGTTGATCTGCCGCTCCAGCCAGGCCTGTTGCGAGCCAGTGCGGCCCTTGGCGGTCTTGAGCCTGGCTGGCTTGGCGCGGGTCTGCCCGCCGCCGGGACGCCGCACCATGGTCTTGCGCGGCGGCTCTTCCTCGCTCATGTGATCCTCGCCGGACTGGGCGTGCCGCCGCGCCGGCGCCGCCGGCGGCGACGCTTGGGCGGACTGGCCATCAGCGACAGCAACAAACCCTCTCGCAGGCCGCGGTCCGCCACGCGGGCCCGGGCGCAGGGCCAGGCCTCCTGCACGGCGCGCAGGATCGCCGCGCCCGCCAGGACCAGGTCGGCGCGGTCGGGGCCGATGCACGGCTGGGCCGCCCGCTCCCTGGGCGTCAGGGCCAGCAGGCGCATCGTGACCGCCAGGCAATCAGCCTCGGTCAGCCACAGGCCGTCCACGCGTGCGCGGTCGTAGCGGCGCAGGCCTAGGTGCAGCCCGGCCAGGCTGGTGATGGCGCCGGAGGTGCCGACCATCTGGGTGCGCTCGCCGGTAAAGACGGGGCGAAGCTTGTCGGCGTGGGGAAAGGCGGCGATGCGGTCGGCCACGTCGGCGACCATGCTGCGGAACCAGGCTTGCGGATCCTCGCCGGTCTCGGGAAAGCGCTCGGCCAGACTGACAACGCCCACCGGCATGGACAGCCAGGCGCGGATCGGCAGCCGGTGCGGCTCGAACCGCGCGGTCTGGCCCTCCAGTCCGTCGTCGGTCAGGTCCACCCATGACAGTTCGGTCGATCCGCCGCCGACATCGATGACCAGGGCCGCGTCGGCGCCCTCGCGGTCGAACAGGTTGAGGCACCCGGCCACCGACAGCTGAGCTTCCTGTTTTGGCGTTATAATTTCAAGGGTTAATCCAGTTTCCCCACGCACACGCTGCAGAAACTCAGCCCCGTTTAGGGCCGAGCGGCAGGCCTGGGTGGCGATGGCGCGCAGGCCCGCCACCTTGCGCCGCTTGATCCGCTCGGAACAGGTCTTCAGCGCCGCCAGGGCCCGGCCCATGGCCGGCTCCTGCAGATAGCCGTCGGCGGTCATGCCCTCGCCCAGGCGGACGATGCGCGAATAGGCCTCGATGATGCGGAAACCGTCCGGCGCCGGGGTGGCGATCAGCAGGCGGCAATTGTTCGTGCCAAGGTCCAGCGCCGCGTAGCAGGGCGGCGCCTCGCCTCGCCGGCGCTCGCGACCGCCGGATACCCGGGCGCCGTCGCGATCGTCCTGGCGGGCGCCGGGTAGTAAGGGCGCCTCCGACATCGATCTCACTTTCCAAAGTCCGGCAGGGCCGGGCTCGTTTCAATAACGACCTTAACACTGCTTTCTTGGCGCTTGGAAGGCGCCCTCTTGCCTTGCTGCTCTGTGACACTACGTTCACCTTCCAGTCAGCCGGGGTGTGGTAAGCCTGCCATTATGATTAATCGGTCCGCCAAGTTTGCGATCGGCCAGGTGGTCAAGCACCGGCACTTCCCGTTCCGGGGCGTGATCTTTGACGTCGATCCCACGTTCAACAACACCGAGGAATGGTGGCTGTCGATCCCCGAGGACATCCGTCCGCGCAAGGACCAGCCCTACTACCACCTGCTGGCCGAAAATGAGGAAAACTCATACGTGGCCTATGTCTCCGAGCAGAACCTGCTGCCCGACGAGACCGGCATGCCCGTGGGCCATCCCCAGGCCGGGGTGATGTTCGAAGGCTTCCAGGACGGCCAGTACCGGATGCGGCAACAGGTTAGGCACTAGGAGCCGGCGGAAGGCCCGCCACCTCATTGCCAATTCCATCGTCATCCTCGCGCCTGTCGCGAGGACCCATAATCACGGGTTTTAGGCTAGCGCGAAGCGCGTTGGAGCGCCGCTCGATAGGCTCGCGCGGGTTATCGCGCACCGCGGCCGGCGAGACGATGGCGCTGCGCGCCGGCAACGCCGGTGCGTATGGATCCTCGCAACAAGCGCGAGGATGACGGTTCGAGGGTCATTTCCTGAAGCCGGACCGCGCGCGTAGTTGTTCGGCAAGAACACCATAAGCGGGGAGCCCATGACCGAGCCTGTCGAACTGAGCATGCTGCGCGACAGCGCCCGGCGTCTGGTGGAGCAAAACCAACCCACCCGGTGGTCCTCAGCCGGCCGCACTGGCCTCGGCGATCCGGCCGTTTGGGCGCGCATGGCGGGCGACGGCTGGCTGTATGCCGGGCTGGAGCCGGGTCAGGGCGGGTTCGGCTTTGGGGCGGCGGAAGCGGCGGTCATCGCCGAAGAGGCCGGGCGGGGTCTGCTGCTTGAGCCCTTTATTCCCAACGTGGCGGCGCTGCGACTGGCAGCCAACCTGGCCGATCCGGCCCTGGCGGCGCACATGATCGAGGCGGTGACGGCCGGGCGGCAGAAACTGGCGATGGTGACGGGCCCCGCCGTTCGCGGTGGCAGGCGGGCGCCGCAAATACGTCTGACGCGCGAGGGGCAGGCCGTGCGCCTCGACGGCCAGGCCGGCCCTGTGCCGGGCGGAGCCGATGCGGACCTGCTGGTCGTCGAAGCCGTGGACGACATGGGCCAGACCTGCGTTGTGCTGGCGCCGGCGGGCGCGAAGGGGCTCATGCGCGAAGCCTATGCCCTGGTCGATGAAACCGGCGCGGCGGATGTGGCGTTCGACGGCGTTTCGTTGTCCGCCGACGCTCTGCTGGCCTCCGGGCCGCGCGCGGCTGAGGCGGTGGAGGCGGCGCTTGACAACGCCACTGCCCTGTCCTGCGCCGCCGGCGTCGGCGCCATGCAGGCCGCGTTCGATGCAACCCTCGAATACGTCAAGCAGCGCGTCCAGTTCGGCCAGGCGATCGGGCGCAACCAGGCGCTGCAGCACCGGCTGGTCGATGCGCTTCGCCTGATCCGCGAGACCGAGATCCTCACCCAGGCCGCCGTCGCGGCCCTTTCCGGCGAGCCCGAAGCGCGGGCGTTGGCGGTATCGGCCGCCAAGGTGCGGCTGGGCGTCGCTGCGCGGCTGGTGGGCCAGGAAGCGGTGCAGATGCACGGCGCCATCGGCACCACGGACGAGGCGGCGATCAGCCACTATTTCAAAAAGCTGGTGGCGCTGGGGCCGCTGTACGGCGACGCCGACTGGCACCGCGCCCGCTTTGCCCGGCTCAAGCCGCAGGGCGATGATCAGAGCCCCGTCGAGCTGTCGCCCCGTGACCAGGCGTTCGTCCACGAGGTGGCGGCCTTCATCGATACGACTCTTGATCCCGAAACGCGCGCCCGCGTCGCGGCCGGCGGCCACATCGACAAGCCGCGGATGAAAGCCTGGGAGCTGGCGCTGGGGCGCCGCGG
Source organism: uncultured Brevundimonas sp. (assembly GCA_964543805.1). Classification (GTDB taxonomy): domain Bacteria; phylum Pseudomonadota; class Alphaproteobacteria; order Caulobacterales; family Caulobacteraceae; genus UBA5005. Next base: position 224 of record CAZJBC010000111.1, on the reverse strand, counting down.
CTGGCGGGTTTATACCTGGACGCAGGACCAGGGCGGACCGGGGTTCACGCCCCTGCAGCAGTTCCTCTACGAACAGACCCTGGCGCAGCATCACGCGCCCGGCGACAATGGCCTGGAAAGCCGTATGGCCGGCCCCGTGATCCGCGAGTTCGGCACGCCCGAGCAGCGGGCCCAGCACCTGCCGGGCATCATCAGCGGCGCGGTCAACTGGTGCCAGGGCTATT
>CAZJBC010000110.1:0-8912 GCA_964543805.1 uncultured Brevundimonas sp. | reverse complement strand
CCAGTGCGTCAATTTCTGTCAGAGCTTTGAAAACGAGCGGGCGATGACCACGCTTGCGATCGCGCGCATGAAGGAGCTGGACCTGTTCGAGTTTCGCACCGTCAGCTTCACTCCCACCGATGCAAACGGCCAGCCACTGCCGCCGGTCGAGGTCGCGGGCTTCCACGCCATCTCGGCCGACAAGCTCAACCAGCTGCCGATCGACACCTACATCCAGCTGCGCGACCAGGGCATCGTGACCGCCATCATGGCCCACTGGATATCCCAGTCGCAGTGGGACCGCGTCGTCTCGCGCGCCATTCGCCGCGACAATGAGCAGGCGGCGGCGGAAACGGTCGCTGCGCCGAAACCGGCGGAGACCGCCAAGCCCAAGGCGCCGCCCAAGCCGACGTCGTCCAAAAAAGACTGATCAGTTCTCGTCCCCGTCCGGCCGGCAGGCGAAAACGCTGCGGGTCAGGCAGGAGAAAACCAGCCGCCCGGCCTCGTCCAGCAGATCGTGCTGGGCCAGGACGATGCCTTTGGATTCGCCGACCTGATCCTTGCCCAGAACCGTCATCCGGCCGCGCAAAAGCTCGCCCGGGCCCGGATTGCGCGCAAAGCGCAGCGCGTCCGTCGCCACCCGCTTGGTTTGCGGCCAGGGCGCGCTGGTCGCCGCATCCAGCTTGCTCCAGACCGCATAGATCAGGGCGTCGGGCAGACCCCGACTGACATCCCACCCCGGCGCGAAAGCGGCTGAAAACGCTTCCACTTCGGCGGCGTCCACGGCGGCATGGCCAAGCGACACCACCTGGCCCACCGCAATCTCGTCAAAATAGTCTGGCACGCCCGCCGCGCTCCGTTTTACAAGCCCAACCCGCTAAGCCTATAGCAGTCTTCATGCTGATTTCGATCCTTCGCAACGGCTCATGCCGCGCCCTTTGGCTCGCCGCCGCCGTTGCGGGTCTGATTGGCCTCGCCCAGCCCGCCGCCGCGGCGCCTCTGGTCCAGTCCCACATCAGCCTGGAACTGATTTCCCAGGGCGAGGCGGCGCCCGGCAAACCGACCTACGTCGCCCTGCGCGAGGTGATGGATCCGCACTGGCATACCTACTGGGTCAATGTCGGCGACGTGGGCCAGCCGACCCAGATCAAGTGGACCCTGCCCAAGGGCTGGACGGCCGGGCCGATCGAATGGCCCGCGCCCCAGCGCCTGCCCTATCCGCCATTCATGAACTATGGCTACGAAGGCGCGGCCGTGTTGCCGGTGAAGATCACCCCGCCGGCGGGGGCGAAAGCCGGTCAGACCGCCACCCTGAAAGCCCATATTGATTACCAGGTCTGCAGCGACGTTTGCGTTCCGGGCCTGGCCGATCTGACCATTGATCTAAAGGTGGCCACGGGCGCCCCGGCGACCGATCCCGCCGGCGGCCCGGCCATCGCCGCGGCGCTCGACAAGCGGCCAAAGCCGGCCGATTTTCAGGTCGCCTACACCCAGGCCGCGGGCGGGCTGCAACTGAGCGCCGCCGGCGATTCGCTGAAGGGCCTCGATGTCTCCAAAGCCTATTTCTACCCCTACGACGACCCGGTGCTGAAATACGCCGCGCCCCAGGCGATCGAGCGCGGACCCCAGGGCCTGACCCTGTCCCTGACTCCCGCCGCCAACCGCAAGGCCGGGCCAATCCGCGGCGTGCTCAGCCTCGGCGACAAGGCGTTCGAGCTTACCGCCAACGAGGGCCCTCCCGTGGCCGGCGCGGGCGGTCTGGGCGCGCTGCCGCCGGCGCCGACGGGCGCTGAGCCCGCCGCCAAGCCGCCCGCTCCCAAGGGCGATATCGTCACCCTGATCGTCAAGATGCTGGCGGCGGTGGGGGGCGGCCTGATTCTCAACCTGATGCCCTGTGTCTTCCCGATCCTGTCGATGAAAGCCGCGTCCCTGGCCAGCCACGTGCATGAAGCCCGCGCCGCCCGCCGCCAGGGCCTGGCCTTCATGGCTGGATGCCTCACGACCTTCCTGGCCTTGGCGGCCGTTTTGCTCGTCGCCCGCGCCGCCGGCACGGCGGTGGGCTGGGGCTTTCAGCTGCAGTCGCCGCCGGTTGTCGCCGGCCTGGCCATCCTGATGCTGCTGGTGGCGCTGGATTTATCCGGCGTGTTCGAGATCGGAACCTCGATGCAGGGCGCGGGCTCGAGCCTGGCCAGCAAATCGGGGCTCATCGGCGCCTTCTTCACCGGCGCCCTGGCCGTGGTCGTCGCCGCGCCCTGCACCGCGCCCCTGATGGGCCCGGCGCTGGCCTACGCCCTGGGCCAGCCGCCGGTCACCGCCCTGCTGGTCTTCGCCGCCCTGGGCGTCGGGTTCGCCGCGCCCTTTACGGCCCTGGCCTTCGCTCCGGCCCTGCTCAAGCTGATCCCCCGCCCCGGCGCGTGGATGAACACCTTCAAGTCGGTGCTGGCCTTTCCCATGTACGGCGCGGCGATCTGGCTGGCCTGGGTGTTCAACGGCCAGGCCGGACACCTGGCCATGGGCGTGCTGCTAATCGCCGGCCTGGTCACCGCCTTCGGCGCCTGGCTTTTCGGCCAGGGCCAAAAACAGTTTTCGGTCGCCTGGCGCTGGAGCCTGCAGGCCGCCCTGCCCGTGGCGCTGATCGTCGCCGTCGTCCTGATCGCGCCGGTCGCCAAGACAGAGGCCGCCGCGCCGGCCGGCGAGCTGTCCAAGCTGGGCTCGATCACCCGCGAGGCGTGGAGCCCGGAGAAGGTCGCCGCCCTGCAGGCGCAGGGCCGGGTGGTGTTCGTCGACTTCACCGCCGACTTGTGCGCCACCTGCAAGGTCAACGAGGCGGTGTCGCTGTCGAGCGCCGGCGTCGCGGCCGCCTTCACCGACGCCAACGCCGCCTATCTGGTCGGCGACTGGACCAACCACAATGCCGAAATCGCCAAGGTGCTGGCGCAGCATGATACGCTCGGCGTGCCGCTCTATCTGGTCTATCCAGCCAAGGGCGGCGAGCCCGAGAAACTGCCGCAGCTGCTGAGCGAGGGCGTCGTCAAGGCGGCGCTGAAACGGGCGTCCGGGAAGGCCTGAGGCGTGCGATCTATCGATAAGGTTGTTTACGCCAGATCAAGGGCGCTTCAAAACTAGACCGGCGGCGCTGGCGGGGCGGTGATGACTTCGACATTGTCGTTGAGCAGATAGCTCATTTCCCGCAGGGCCTTGTCGCGGTCGCCGGCGCCGGCGGCCTGATCAAGTTCAGCCAGGCGTTTGGGCAGATCCTGGGAAATGCCGTGCAGGATGCACTTTAAGTCCGAATCTCCGCCGCGCTTGCGCAGCTCGTCCGAGCCAGCCTGATCCTGGGTGGCGAGCAGGACGATATTGGCCTTGAACCCGTCATAGCCGGCCAGCGGCGCCGAGGGGCTAGCCTTGACCGCATCCCGATAGGTGGCGACCTGGGCCTTCAGGCTGGCGGCGCGGGCGATGATTTCGGCGAACATCGGCTCTGACGCCACCGAGGTCGGGGACGAGACATCGGCGATCTGCAGCAGATGGTGGCCTGGCGGAACGGGTCCGGCGGCGGCGAAATACAGGAAAAGGGAGGCGACAGCGTCACAGGACATAGGATGATCCTTTCGGGCAAGAATCCGTCTATGTGTTTCCTCCCAACGTGGTTAACGAATGCTTATCAAGGGCTCCCGATGACCGGACTTTCCGCAGCCTGGAAGGCGTTGAGCGACGCCGCCGGCAAGCCCGCGCGCATCGCCGACCAGTTCGCTGGGGACCCGACGCGGCTGGCGCGGATGAGCCTGGACGCCGCCGGCCTGCGCCTGGACCTGTCGAAACAGGCCTGGACGGGCCAAGGCTTCGAGGCGGCTCTCAATCTCGCCCGCGCGGCCGGCGTCGAGGCCGCCCGCGCCGCCCTGTTCGCCGGCGAGGTGGTCAACACCACGGAAAGTCGCGCCGCCCTGCACATGGCCCTGCGCGCGCCGGGCGGCGAGCCCAAGGCCGATGAGGTGCTGTCAAGCCGCGCGGCATTGCGCGACTTCGCTGAGCGCGTTCGGGCCGGGACGATCGGCGCGGCCGACGGCGGGCGCTTCACCCATGTTTTGCACATCGGCATCGGCGGATCGGACCTGGGGCCTCGCCTGGTCTGGGAGGCGCTGAGGTCGCTTTCCCCGCAGATCGGCCTGACATTCGCCGCCAATGTCGACCCGGCCGAGATCGCCGCGGCCCTGGCCGGCCTAGATCCGCGCCGAACCCTGGTGATCATCGTCTCCAAGACCTTCACCACCGCCGAGACCATGGCCAACGCCGCCGCCGCCCGCGCCTGGCTGGAAGCAGCGATCGGCGAGCCGGACGCCAAGGCCCACCTGGCCGCCGTCTCGATCAACCTTGAAGCCACCGCTGCTTTCGGGATCCCCGCCAGCCGCGTGTTCGGCTTCCGCGACTGGGTGGGCGGCCGCTTCTCGGTCTGGTCCGCCGTCGGCCTGTCCTGCGCCATCGGGCTTGGCTGGGAGGCCTTTGAGGCCCTCCTCGCCGGCGCCAGCGCCCTCGACCGCCACTTTGTCGAGGCGCCGCTGGAGGCCAATGCGCCGGTGCTCCTGGCGCTCGCCAATATCTACAACCGCAACGGCCTGGATCGCCGCGCCCGGGCGGTGGTTCCCTACGCTCAGCGCTTGGCCCTGTTCCCGGCCTTCCTTCAGCAGCTGGAAATGGAATCCAACGGCAAGCCGGGTGAGCATCCCACCGCCGGGGTGGTGTTCGGCGAGGCCGGGACCAATGGCCAGCACGCCTTCTTCCAGATGCTGCATCAGGGGAGCGACATCGTTCCGGTGGACTTCATCGCCGTCCGCGAGGCGCGCGACGGCCCGCCCGCACAGCAGGCCATGCTGCTGGCCAGTTGCCTGGCCCAGGCCGAGGCCCTGATGAACGGGGCCGATGCGCCTGAGCCCCATCGCCGCTTCCCCGGCAACCGGCCCTCGACCATGATCGTGCTGGAACGTCTCAACCCGGAAGGCCTGGGCGCCCTGTTGGCGCTCTACGAACACAAGGTCTTCGTCGAGGGCGCCCTCTGGCGGATCAACAGTTTCGACCAGTGGGGCGTGGAGCTGGGCAAGACCCTGGCGGCGAAGATCCTCGATGAGATCGCCGGCGGCCCCGCCGGCGCCCATGATACTTCCACCGCCGCCCTGATCGCCAGATTGAAGCCGTGAGGGAATTCAGGTAAGCCGCCGCCATGATCTTGCGCCCGCACCACCATTCGCATCCTTCCACCTGCCATACCGGGCGGGGCCCAGATCGCGCGGCCTGAAGCCCGCCTGATCTGAAAGCGCCCCGCCGAAACCGGATGGGGCTTTCCGGCGCCATCCCTCGATAATCCAGACGAGACGACGCCAGACCATGATCGAAGAGTCCGACAAATCCGATTTCCGCCCTGGGGCCCGCGCCCCCAAGGGTTTCGCCGACCGCCGGAGTGGCGACATCGCCGCCCAGCGGGCGATCATCGAAGCTGTCTCGGCGGTCTATGAGCGCTACGGCTTTGAGCCGCTGGATACCGGCGCCTTCGAATACGCCGACGCCCTCGGCAAGTTCCTCCCCGACGCCGAACGGCCCAACGCCGGGGTCTTTGCGCTCACCGACGACGACGAACAGTGGATGGCGCTGCGCTATGACCTGACCGCGCCGTTGGCGCGTTTCGCCGCCGAGAACTGGCAGACCCTGGCCAAGCCCTTCCGCCGCTATGCGGTCGGCACGGTCTGGCGTAACGAAAAGCCCGGGCCCGGACGCTTCCGCGAATTCATCCAATGCGACGCCGACACCGTCGGCTCGGCCCGCCCCGAGGCCGACGCCGAGATCATCGCCATGGCCCTGGAAGGCCTGCAGGCCGCCGGCCTGGGCCGCGACCAGGCCGTTATCCGCATCAACAACCGCAAGCTGCTGAACGGCCTGCTCACCTCGGCCGGCGTCACCGATCCCGGCCAGCGCCTGGCCGTCCTGCGCGCCGTCGACAAGCTCGACCGCCTGGGCGCCGAGGGCGTGCGCTACCTGCTGGGCGAGGGGCGCAAGGACGAATCCGGCGCATTTACCCCTGGCGCGAAACTGAACGCCAGGGCCGCCGAACAGGTTCTGGCCTTCACCGCCGCTGGCGGGGGCTTGCGCGACGAAGTTCTGGGCCGCCTGGGCAACATCATCGGCGCCTCGGCCGAGGGCGATGAGGGCCTGCAGGAGCTGTCGATGATCAGCGCCGCCCTGAACAGCCTGGGCGCCGGCGAAGACCAGGCGACCATCGAGCCCTCGATCGTTCGCGGCCTGGAATACTACACCGGCGCCGTCTTCGAGGCCGAGCTGCTGCTCGAGACCCTGGACGAGGCCGGCAAGCCCATGCGCTTCGGCTCCATCGGCGGCGGCGGGCGCTATGACGATCTGGTGGCCCGCTTCACCGGCGAGCAGGCCCCGGCCACGGGATTTTCCTTCGGCGTCTCGCGCCTGGCCAGCGCCCTGGCCGCCGCCGGTCGCGCGGCCGCGGCGCCGCGCGGGCCCGTGGTCATCATCGCCTTCGACCAGGCCGGCATGGGCGACTATTTCGCCGCCTGCGCACAGCTTCGCAACGCCGGCATCGCGGCCGAGGTCTATCTGGGTTCATCGGGCATGAAGGCGCAGATGAAATACGCCGACAGGCGCGGATCGCCCGCCGCCGTCATCCTGGGCGGCGATGAGCTGGCCGCCGGGACCGTGACCATCAAGGACCTGGATCTGGGCCGCAAACTTGCGCAGGGCATGGCCGATCATGGCGCCTGGGCGCAAGGCCGCCCCGGCCAGCAGACCATCCCGCGCGCTGGGCTGGTCGCCGCGGTGCGGGCCATCGTGGACCAGGCCTGATGCGCTGCGAGGCCGCTCTCCCTGCGCCGGCGCTGGACGCCATCCGCGCCGCGCTCGCCGCCCTCGGCGCCGGGCCCATCGATCCGCCGGTCATCCAGCCGCTGAACCTGCTGCTCGACCTGGCCGGCGAGGCCATGCGTGCGCGCCTGTTTATCGTCCAGGACGAAGGCGGCCGCGAGGCCTGCCTGCGCCCCGACTTCACCGTCGCCGTCGCCCGGGCCCACATGGACAGCGGCAAGGCCGCCGGGCGGTACCGCTACGAGGGCCGCGCCTTTCGCGTCGCCCCGCCCGGCGCCGAAGCCGACCATCCGGAAGAATTCCTGCAGATGGGCGTCGAGGTGTTCGGCGAGCCCGCCGGCCCCGAGGCCGACGGGCAGGTGCTGGCCGCCGCCTGGCGCGCGGCAGAAGCTGGCGGACGCGATGATCTGGCCCTGCGCCTGGGCGATGTCGCCCTGTTCGGCGCGGTGCTGGACGCGCTCAAGGTTCCCTCAGCCGTCGCCGCCCGTCTGGTCCGCGCCCTTGGCCGCCCGCGCCAGCTGGCCGCCCTGTTGCAACGCACCGGCGGGGCCGAGCCGCTGAATGGCGAGGCTGCCCGCATCGCCGCCCTGCCGCGCGGCAGGGCCATTGGCGCGGTGGAGGCCGCCTGGACCGATCAGGGCCTCGATCCCATCGGCGGACGGGGCGCCGCCGAGATCGCCGAGCGCCTGGCGGCCAAGGCTGAAAATGCCCGCGCCCCGCGCCTGACCACGGGCCAGCTGGGCGCCATCGATCATTATCTCGGCCTGACCGGCGCGCCCGATCAGGTGCTGGCCGCCATCGCCGAGTTTACCGGCGCGTCCCCAGCCGCCGCCGCCGCAATCGGCGGCTGGCGGCAGCGTCTGGACGGTTTCGCCAAGGCGGGAATCGATCTGTCGCGCGCCACCCTTACGACCCGCTTCGCCCGCGCCTTTGGTTACTATGACGGCATGCTCTTCGAGATCGTCTCGGCCGCCCTGCCGGCCGACGCGCCGGTGGCCGCCGGCGGCCGCTATGACGGCCTGACCGCCCGCCTGGGCGGCAAGCCAACGACCGCCGTTGGCTGCATGGTTCGCCCTTCCCGCGCCTGGAAGGGAGCCGGCCAATGAGCGAGCCCCTGATCCTGGCCCTGCCCTCCAAGGGCCGGCTGAAAGAACAGTGCGAAGCCTGGCTGGAAACGGCCGGCTTGTCGCTTCAGGCAGCCGGCTCGGGCCGCGGCTACGCCGCTGTGCTCAAAGGCGCGCCGGGCGTCTCGGTTCAGCTGCTTTCGGCCGGCAGCATCGCCGCCGCTCTCGATGCGGGCGATGCGCACTTGGGCGTGACCGGCGAGGATCTGTTGCGCGAGCGCGGCGAGGGCATCGATGAGCGGGTCATGCTGCTGCGCGGCCTGGGCTTTGGCCAGGCCGATGTGGTGGTCGCCGCGCCGGCCGCCTGGATCGACGTCGAGACCATGGCGGACGTGGACGAGGTCGCCCACGACTATCTGGCCCGTACGGGCGGCAGGCTTCGCGTCGCGACCAAATACACCGTTCTGACCCGCAGCTTTTTCGCCGCCCACGGCGTCGTCGACTACCGGATCGTGCCCTCCGCCGGCGCGACCGAGGGCGCGCCGGCCGCCGGCGCCGCCGAGCTGATCGTCGACATCACCACCACCGGCGCGACCCTGGCCGCCAACGGCCTGAAGATCCTGTCCGACGGCGTCATCCTGAAAAGCCAGGCTCAGCTGGCCGCCAGCCTGACCTCGCCCTGGTCGCCTGCCCAGAAAAAAGGCGCCGCCGCCCTGCTCTCGGAAGGCGAGGCCGCCAGCTTGATCGCGCGATTGGACCGGTAAGGCTGGACGAGGCGGTCCAAGATAGGGCCAAAAACCGCGATTTCCCCTGCTAATCAGGTGTTTGTGAAGATCAGCCGATTGACTCGCCCCCCCGTTCGGGGGTTCCCTCTGTCCCGCGAGAGAGACCCGGCCATTAGAGCATGGGATCATCGGCGTTTCGGGGAGGAAACGCCTGTACCTTTACAAGCCCGCCGCGATTATCCCCCGCGGCGGGTTTGTCATGTCTGGA
>CAZJBC010000109.1:0-9048 GCA_964543805.1 uncultured Brevundimonas sp. | reverse complement strand
GGCATGACCATGATCGGCGCCGGCATGCTGTGGGTCGGCTGGTACGGCTTCAACGGCGGCAGCGCCCTGGCGGCCAATGGCGATGCAGGCATGGCGATCGCCGCAACCCACCTGTCGGCCGCCACCGCCGGCCTGGTGTGGGCTGGCCTGGAATGGAAGCGATTCGGCAAGCCCAGCATGGTCGGCATGGTCACCGGCGTGGTGGCGGGCCTGGCCACGGTGACGCCGGCCTCTGGCTATGTCGGGCCGCTGGGCGGCGTGATACTGGGCGCGGTCGGCGCGGTGGTCTGCCATTTCGCCGTCGAGTTCGTGCGCCACCGGATCAGGATCGACGATTCCCTGGATGTCTTCGCCGTTCACGGGATCGGCGGCATTCTCGGAACCCTGCTGGTCGCAGTGCTGGCCAGTCCAAGCCTGGGCGGCGGCGGTTATGTGGGCCACGCCGGCAGCATGGCGGCCCAGGGCGTCATCCAGATTATCGGCGTTGTCGCCACATTGGTCTGGTCAGGGGTGTTGAGCGTTGTCATCGTATTGGTCGTCAAGGCGACCGTTGGATTGCGTGCTAGCCCCGAACAGGTCGATGACGGCCTGGATCTGACCCAGCACGGCGAGCGGGCTTTCACGCCCTAGGATACGTTAGACATGAAAATGATCATCGCCATGATCAAACCCTTTGCTCTCGAGCCGGTGCGCGAAGCCCTGTCGGCCGTCGGCGTCGAAGGCATGACCGTATCGGAAGTGCGCGGCTATGGCCGGCAAAAGGGCCACACGGAGGTCTATCGCGGGGCCGAATACACCGTCGCCTTCATGCCCAAGGTCAAGATCGAGACCGTGGTCTCGGACGACCAGGTCTCAGCGGCTGTGGACGCGATCCGCGGCGCGGCCAATCACGGCAAGATCGGCGACGGCAAGGTGTTCGTGGTCGCGGTGGACGAGGCCCTGCGCATCCGCACCGGCGAAGTGGGCTCGGCGGCGCTTTAGCCGATGTAGGGCGCGAGCAGCAAGATTTTCGGGACCAGTGCGGCCTGCGCGGCCCAGATGATGATGATTGCAATCACTGGCGTTATGTCGACGCCCCCCAGCGGCGGAATAATGCGCTGGAACGGCCAAAGAATAGGGCGCGTTACGCGGTCGAGAAATTGGGCGACTGAATAGGCGAAACGGTTTCGCAAATTGACGATGTCGAACATCACGAGCCAACTCAGGATCGCATTGGCGAACAGGATAAATACCACCAACTGCAGAAGGGCCCCGACGACGAGGTATAGAAAGGTTGCCATGCCCCTTGCTACCGGCGCCCGTGCGCTCGCGCAAGGCGGGCCGCGCTTGACAGGCATGGGGCAGGGCTCCTATCTGCCGCCTTCCTGACGCGCCGGCTCGCCGGACCGTTCTGGGGCTATAGCTCAGCTGGTAGAGCGCCTCGTTCGCAATGAGGAGGTCAGCGGTTCGATTCCGCTTAGCTCCACCATTCAGTCTGGGGCGTGACCCGGGTCACGTCCCAGCACTGAATTCCCCCCGACATTACGGCGGCTTGCCCGCCGGTTAGTCTCACAGAGAGCGCCCAGAAGCGCGCCCGGAGGGCGTTCCGGGTCGGGTATTGGGCTTAGTTCTCTGGCCGAATTCTAAAAGTAGGAGTTTCGACCGCCGGCCTTCGAATTCCCTGGTATCAGGGAAAGATACAGGGAACTTCCTATTTTGCTGGCCGTCGCAGGTTATAGCGTTGAAAAAACCAGCCCGTTTTCATGGTGTTAGCCGTCGCGAAAGGGGCAATTCCCTATTCATCGGAACAGGGAAATTATTTCGAACAGCAGGGACGATCCTGGCGTTATCAGGCCCAAATGGGGTCGTTCGCGGCGTTCAAACTTATCGCCTGCCCATGCAGATGTCGTTCACGAGCCGTCGCTGTTCCTGCCAGTCTAAAGGCAGGAGCAAGGCGGTGAGCGTCTTTAGCGTCAAGGTCTGCGGATGATGCCCATCGAGGATCATGGCCGTGAGATCGGGGGCCAAGTAGCCCAGCGGCGCCAAACGCATGGTGTGGGCTGGGCAGTAGCCATAGCGCCGCGCCAGAGCCTTCATTGAATCAAATTCGCCGGCTGCCAGCGCACGCGCCCAGGACCTTGCCTGCACCACCGCCTTGATCAGAGTCTTGTCGGCCCGGGTCCTGGCCGCCGCGCCTTCGCCGGCCGGGGCGATCAATAGCGCCCCCTCCCTTCGTTTCAACCTGATGGGCAGGCGAACGTCCACGTGTGCTTCGGCAAGATCATGGTCGCTCACAGTCGCCTTTACGGCGCTCCGACGCAGGCTGATCACGACTTCTTCCGAGCCTATGGTGACGCGGGCAAGCGCGCCGCGGACCCGATCGTGGGGGTAGGCATCTGACAGCCAGCCTGTGGCTAGGCGGCCTTCCACGGCGTCGAGGACGAACGAGTCCAGAATCCCTGCAGCAACGCGCGGCAGGCTGCCTTTCGGCTCGCTCGAACGCATGCGGCGAGGGCTGGAGAGATAGTACCTGTACCTGATCTCGCCCCGCTGGGTGAAGACCGCGGGCATGGGATGGTCGCGATCGTCGAATAGCAGGCCCGCCAGGAAAGCGGGTTCGCCGACCTTGGGCGCGTCCGGCTTAAGCGCGGCGCCGGCCGCGAGTTGCGCCTGGGCAGCATCCCAGATCGCTTCGTCGACGATGGCGTTATGGGTGCCCTCATGCAGCAGCGTCTTGTGCCGATTGGCACCTCGGTAGACCGGATTGGTCAGCAGATGCCGAAGCGCTCCGCGGGAGAAAATCTGGCCGCCAACCTCTTCGCCGCTTCGTGTACTCCACCGCTTAGAGCGAAGGCCTGACGCCTTCAGTTCCGCAGTGAGCGCAGCAATTGAGCCCAGCTCTACGAAGCGGCGGAAGATGTGTTTTACGCTTTCGGCTTCGGCGGCGTTGATCACGGGCCGCATCTCCGTGATGTCGTATCCGAGAGGGGGCCGGCCGCCCATCCTAAGTCCTTTCGCCTTGGAAGCCGCGATCTTGTCGCGAATTCGCTCACCCGTGACCTCGCGCTCGAACTGGGCGAACGACAACAGGACGTTGAGGGTCAGCCGGCCCATGCTGGTCGTGGTGTTGAAGGCCTGGGTGACCGAGACGAACGAAACCGATTTGGCGTCGAAGATCTCGACGATCTTGGCGAAGTCAGCGAGAGACCGGGTCAGCCTGTCGACTTTGTAGACGACCACCACATCGACATGGCCGCGCTCAATATCCGCCAGTAGCTGGGCAAGCCCAGGGCGATCCAGCGACCCGCCGGAAAACCCGCCATCGTCGTAGTGGGTTTTGACTGGCTTCCAGCCTTCACCCGCTTGCGAAAGGACATAGGCCTCGCACGCCTCACGCTGGGCATGAAGGCTGTTGAAGCCTTGCTCAAGGCCTTCCTCGCTGGATTTGCGGGTATAGATGGCGCAGCGCAGAGACCGGCTCATCGCCGCGCACGGGCCGAGGGCCTCTCCTTTAGGCCGAAAAAGATCAGCCCGTTCCATTTTGTCCCGGTGATCTTCAGCGCGGCTTCTGACAGTGAACGAATCGGTTCGCCGCGATAACTGAAGCCGTCTTCCATCACCCGAATCTCATGGCGCTCGCCCCGCCACTCGCGGATCAGCGAGGATCCGGGCTTTAGCGCCGGCCCGGCAACGGGCCGAAATGCCGGGTCCTCCGCAAAGCGGCGTGCCAGGTCGCTTGCTCGCCGACGCAGCGGCGCAGGGAGGTCGCCCAGCGCCCTGATCTGAAGTTCCTGGGCAAGCGCGCGAGCGAGAAGATCAATCGAGCGCAGCCTGGGGGGCGCGGTGCCAAGCTTCGCGCGCCAGGCCGCGCGTAGGTCCTCCAGCGACATCGCCCCGATGGACGCGAGCTCGGAAGACAACGACCGTTGGATATCTTGTTCGCTCATCGCATGGGCTCGGCAGCAATTCGATAGACCCGAGGACCATCGGTTTTCTCCGACGTGACCTTCATGCCCAGGCGCTTGCCGATTGATCCGGCGAGCGCGCCGCGCACGGAATGAGCCTGCCAGCCGGTGGCTGCCATGGCCTGGGCGATCGTCATGCCGTCGGGCTGCGTCAGCAGGGCCACCAGGAGGCCTGTCTTGCCCGAGGGCGTCGCAAGGTGCTGAACCGTCACGTTGGCCGCTTGCGGGCTCATAACGCGCTTCTGGGCGGGTTTGGCGCCACGACTGGTCTGGCCGCTTTTGACGGCGTCAGCTGCTGGGTGCCGCTGGGGCCGGGAAGGTTTAGGATTGGCTGTGGTCATCGTTGATCTCGCTCTCAGTGGCGGCGGACCATCCCGCCGCCACTGAGGCGAGCCCGGACTGCCCGGGCGGGAACGGCAGCACCAACGCTCCGCACCCGCCCGAAGTCCAGCCCTATTCAGCGATCAGGACCGGACCTTCGCGGCCTTTGCCGCCGCATCGTCCCGCGCCAGCTTTTCGCGGTACGCAGCGATCTTTTTTTCGCGCTCTTTGGCCTGGACCCGTTGCCGCACCCTTTGTTCGCGGGTGAGCTTCGGCGGGCTCAGGTCGATGTCGTCGATGTCGATCTTGAGCATTCGGCTCATCTTCTTCTTCAGCTCAAATTCTCGGCGTTCATCATCGTCCGGCGCGCCCGGTAGTGGGGTCAGGGTGAGAATAAGGCCCACGACATTTTTCATCGCCGCGCGGTCACCGTTGATTGCCTTGCGGCAGAGGCTACGAAACATGGCCTTTGTCATCGTAATGGTGACCGGTTTGCCAGCAATCTGTCCGATTAATGGCCTGGAAAAAATTTCGGCCACATCGTCGTAGAAACCGGCTTTTGCTTTTGGCCGTCCGCCGGGGTTGCCGGACTGGCCGGGCTGAAAACGCGTGCGGACCGGCGGTGACTTGTAGCCAACGGGTTCATCCATCGGCGCCATCCGAAGCCCGCTCTTCCGCCACTTCGTCGAAGATCAGTTTGGCGTGGTACATCAGTATCCGGATGTCCTCGCCCGGCGTCATAACCTGTGCCGGAGCCTGAGAGGCCAAATGCACCACTAGCTTCGAAGCCATGGAATCGCCGGCAACGGCCATTTCGCGAAGACGTAGGATCAGAGCCTTCTGGATCGTCATTGGCGTTGGCTCGCCGGCGACGGTCAGGGCAACCTTTTCGGCTAGCACCCCTTTCAGCTCGTCATAGAGGGAGAGCTTTTTACGCGGTCGGCCGTGCGGATTTCCGGTGCGACCCTTGGCGAATCGATGCTCGGCCGGTGGCTTGGCATAGCCGACCTCGTAGCCCTGGCCAGGTGTTCGACTATTGTGCATTGGCCACCTCCTGCTCGCCTGCCCGAGCGCGCTCGGCCACTACGTCGCCGAAGGCCTGGCCGGTCGCGTCCAGGATGGCGGGGACGCCGGCGAAGGCTTCAAACCGCCTGCAGGTCACATCGACATAGACCGGGTCCAGCTCCAGCAGCCGAGCCCGGCGACCCGTCTTCTGGGCGGCGATCAGGGTGGTGCCCGAGCCGCCGAAGGTGTCCAGCACGATCTCGCCGCGCCGGCTGACATCGCCAATCAGATCCGCTACCAGCGCCACAGGCTTGACAGTTGGGTGCATATCCAGCTCGGCCGTCTTACCGGCCTTGAATGTATTGACACCCGGATACTCGAGCACATTGGTGCGGTAACGGCCGGTCTCACCCAGGCCGAAGGTGTTCACGTGCGGCGCGGCGCCGTGCTTGTAAGCGAAAACCAGCTCGTGGCGGGATCGATAAAACGTGCCCATGCCGCCGTTATCCTTGACCCACACCAGCAGGTTTTTGAATTCGTCGTAGACCCCGTCAGCTGCGGCCTTCAGCTCGCTGACGTGGCGCCAGTCCATGCATAGGAAGTGGATCGAGCCATCGACCGAGTTGGCCTTCAGCAGGCCGAATGCTTTGGCCAGGAAGTCAGTGAACTCGGCCTTCGACATCTCGCCCGCCGCCATGACGAATTCACGGTGCTGGGTCACGCCCAAGCCGCTGACATGGCCGGCGATGGGAACATTGTAAGGCGGGTCGGTGAAGACCATCCGCGCCGGCTCCCCGGCCATCAGCGGGGCGTAGCTATCGGCCAGGGTGGCGTCACCACAATAGACGCGATGATCACCTAGTCGCCAAAGATCGCCGAGCCGGCTGACCGCCGGACCGGCGTTGGGATGGAACACCTTGTCCGCCTTTGGATCGATTGCGGGGACGGTCGGGCCATCCAGCAGAAGGTCGAGCTTGGCCGTTTCAAATCCTGTGATCTCGAGATCAAAGTCCAGGTCCATGCCGGATAAGCCCTGCAGCTCGATCCGGAGGATGTCCTCGTCCCAGCTCGAAAGCTGGGCCAGGCGGTTGTCGGCCAGGATATATGCCTTGCGCTGACCGTCCGTCAGGTGGGCCAGCCGGATTGTCGGGACCGAGGTCATGCCGACCAGTTTGGCCGCCTCGACCCGGCCATGGCCGGCCATGACGCGGTCCTCACTGTCAATCAGGACCGGGTTGGTGAAGCCGAACTGCCGGATAGAGGCGGCGATTTGGCTGATCTGCTTTTTGGAGTGGGTGCGGGCGTTGCCCGCGTAGGATTTCAGTTCGTCAATGGGCCGCGTCTCGACTGCAAGGTCGAGGGGCGCACGCGCTGTTTGGGTTTGCATAGGAATGGATCCGCTTCACAGAAGACCGGCGCCCGTAGGAATTCCGTTGGGCTATTTGTTGCCGGCTCTGCTGGAGCTGCCGCGGCAGCCCCGCGGCGGGGACATTGCCGCGCCGAAAGCCGGGCACCACTGAACCGACCGTGCCGCAGGTGCAAGCAATAATTTAGGTAAAAATGTTGATCGCTTCCCACCCTACGCGTGGCTGTCGCGATGGAATCAATCCGCAGGGCGCTGGCGCACATGGTCCACTAATTCGAGTAACCACCTCATCTCCGCTTCGGACAAGCCCTTCGCCTTTTCGGTAAGTTGCTGACCGAAACCATTCTCTCCGGGAATCTGAAAGAGTTCGGCTGGACGAATATTCAGGGCGGCACACAAGGCCTCAATACCGTCGAAGCGGGGAGAAGCTTCACCCCGCTCGATCCGCCTTATCCATTCTTCGGACATCGAGGCAGCATCAGCTAGTTCTGCCTGTGTCAATTTACGAGCCAGT
Source organism: uncultured Brevundimonas sp. (assembly GCA_964543805.1). GTDB lineage: Bacteria > Pseudomonadota > Alphaproteobacteria > Caulobacterales > Caulobacteraceae > UBA5005. The sequence continues at coordinate 1,898 of CAZJBC010000109.1, read as the reverse complement.
CGAGCCGCCTTTAGCTGCGCTCCGAAGCTGTTAGCCAACTCGCCCATGTGCCCTCCCTCAGTGAGAGAGTTTTGGGCCCTGAGCGCATTGGGTCTCAGGCACGCTACGTGTTGCTATTCCAACATGTAGCGTTGCCTACCGCCCGAGTTTGACGCTAACGTCCGTTGCGCCCGATCGGGGGTGCCGACGCTCGGCGCGGCCGCCGAAGCTCAGAGACCGGTATGAATGACAGTCCGTTCGACCTGACCCCTGCCGGGGAAGGCGATGTTGCACGCCTGGTCGTGGCGATCCGCGAAAAGATCGACTTGAAGGCGCTTACCCTCCCCGAGGAGTACTTCTACGCCAGTCTACCCCTATGCGTTATTGACGCAGTCTTCTCCATCGGCGTCACCTACACTAGCACCCGAAACACGGTGGCCCGCTGGTGCGAAATGCAAGGTTGGCCTCGGTTACGCGCGCCCGGTGCCCACGAACACGGGATTGGCGACCTGTTAAAGGTCATGCACGCCTCTTCGGCCGAGGATTTGGCTGTCCATGCCTTCGGCAATCGCCAGCGCACCTCCGCCCGCTCGGGAATTCTCAAGGCCGAAGCGGTGAACCGATTTGCGGACGTTCTCCGCCGGCATGGTGTTGATCGCCTGGGCGATACCGAGGATCCTGCTCGCAACGCGATGATCGAGCGCGAAATTAGGACGATCCCTGGCCAGGCCTCAGGGATTTCCTTCGGCTACTTCCTCATGCTCGCGGGCTCGGACAATTACGTAAAAGCCGATCGGATGATTTGCCGCTTTGTTGGCTCCGCGCTCGGCCTGGGTGCTGCTGCCCGCCCCTCCGACTCGGCGCGGCTGTTGATTGCGGCTGCTGCTATGCTGAGGGCAGATTGCTCGGAAATCACCCCTCGGCTGGTCGACTATGGCATCTGGCGATTCCAGCAGAGCCGAGCCGCGTAGCGGTCTGCGTGTGGTGGACCCCGGACAGGCTCCGTGGAAGTTGCCTTGGCGCTAGGCCATGGCGAGAGCAAGGCCCATTGTGGTTAAGCATTCGATCGAAGGCCCCGCGTCATGAGAGGATATTGGGCGCGGTCCAGAATCCTGCCGTTACGCGGGGCGACCGAATGGAAACCGATGCCTGCCTCCGCGACGCGATAAGCCGAAAGGTAGGCACGAGGCGGCGTCGGCTCGGCCGCAAGGAAAGGCTTCTCCGACGGGGAATCAGCTGTCGATGCGCTCGGCGGCGAGAACGGCCTTCGCATCAGCTTCGGTGATCGAGACGCATTCCGCGATGAGCATGGCAAGGATCGCTTCCAGGCCGGAATAGTCGTAGTTCGGGTCAATCGCCCGCTGTCGAAGGAATGCCTTCTGCAGAGCTTCCTTCCCGACAATGACGCCCTGGTAGCAGTCTCGCCGATGGTCGTAGCTGGTCCATCGGACCTGAGGGCCGGAGCCGGCGTCGAGATAGCACTCGATCGCGGCGGCCTTGCCATTGATGTCCCCGAGATGCTCGCCCGAAGGACCGACAGTTCGAAACGTCTTAAAGCGATCTAGGTCCGGCAGCTTGACGATACGCATGTTCGATGGCGGGCTCAGCTTGGTTGAACGCTCCCAGTTGAAGACGCCCTCGTTGTCATTGTCGAAGACGACGATGATATTGTTCTGGATTTTGATGCTAATCAGGCCGCGGACAAAATTGTAGAGGTTGCCCGTGCCTGAGAACGGGTAATTCTCCTCCATGTCGACGAAGTCGAAGAAGTCGGCTAGGTCGGGATAGAGCAGCTTCAGTCCGTGCCGTAGGATTTGGACGTCTGACGACCCTTCTGTAACGATGAGGAAGCGGCTACTTTGCCTCAGCGGCGCTTCGAAGGTGGCGCGCGCCGCCCAGCCGCCATTCGCAACGTCGGC
>CAZJBC010000108.1:0-9213 GCA_964543805.1 uncultured Brevundimonas sp. | reverse complement strand
CCGTGCAGGCCGGCGCCGCCCATGATCCTGTCCAGCAGGAAGGCCGCGCGGGCCATATAGCCGAAATCTTCCAGCAGGATGATGAACAGGAACAGGATCATGATCTGCGGCAGGAAGACCAGCACGCTGCCGACCCCGGCGATGACGCCATCGCAGATCAGGCTTTTTAGTATGCCGTCAGGCAGCAGGTGGGCGATCGTTGCGCTCAGCCAGTCAAAGCCCGCCGTGATCAGGTCCATGATCGGCTGGGCGCCGGTGAACACCGCCTGGAACATCAAAAACAGCACCGCCAGCAGCACCAGGATGCCGGCGACGGGATGCAGCAGCACCGAATCCAGACGGCCGGTCAGGGTGTCCGGGCGCTTGGGCGGGGTGACGCAGGCCTTGAGGATCCGCTCGGCCTCGCGGTGCAGGCCGCGCAGTTCGGCGGCGGCCGGCTCAGCCCAGGCGTCGACCGGGGCATGAATCGTATGGGCGGCGCGCTCGACGATGTGATTGACCAGTTCGTCGATGCCCCGGCGGCGGGTGGCGACGGTGGGAACGACCGGCATGGCCAGTTCGCTCGACAGGCGGTCCAGATCGATGTCCAGACCCTGGCGCATGGCGATGTCGATCATGTTCAGGGCCAGCACCGTTGGCCGGCCGACATCCTTCAGCTCCAGCGCCAGGCGCAAAACGAGGCGCAGGTTGGTGGCGTCGGCGACCAGGACCACCACATCGGGCGGGGTCTCGCCGGCAAGGCGCCCCAGGACAGCGTCGCGGGTGACCACTTCGTCCGGACTGCGAGCGCGCAGGGAATAGGTGCCGGGTAGATCGAGAATGTTGATCCTGCGGCCGCCGGGCGCGGTCAGGCTGCCTTCCTTGCGCTCGACGGTGACGCCGGCGTAGTTGGCGACCTTCTGGCGTGAGCCGGTCAGAGCGTTGAACAGGGCCGTCTTGCCGGAATTGGGATTGCCGACCAGGGCGACGCGGATGGCCGCGGCGGCTGCGCCGGTCGCGGCCGGAGCCGCGTCTTCTGGCGCAAGGTCGGTGACGGTCATTTGCCGGTGTCGATGCGAACCATCACGCCGCGAGCGTCGCGGCGGCGCAAAGCAACGCGCATGTCGTCAAGGCGAACGCAGATCGGATCGCGGCCGATAAAACCCTCGTGGAGGATTTCAACACGGGCGCCTTCGACAAAACCCATCTCCAGCAGGCGGCGCTCCAGCTCGGCCGGATGCAGGCCGCCCGGGGCGTGGTCGTGATTGTGCAGAGCCGCGATGACGCCGGAAAATCCTCGACGGCCATCGGCAAGCGAGGCCAGGTCGACCGCAGGAGCTTCGGTCACGACGTCCAGATCAAGATCGGCGGCTCGGCGCACAGGGTCCATTTCGTTGGGTTACTTTTTAAGAACGATTATCATTAGCAGTTAGGGCGGCGCGGAGCAAGAGTTTCCCAAAAGACCGTTTCGGGAGCGTTGATCCGGATCAAGCAAGCGGCGGGCCAGTGACCGGCGGCTAGACCAGCTCCACCGCCATGGCCGTGGCTTCGCCCCCGCCGATGCAGAGCGAGGCCAGGCCCCGCCTTCCACCCGTGGCCTCGAGGGCCGACAATAGGGTCGCCAGGATGCGCGCGCCGGATGCGCCGATAGGATGGCCCAGGGCGCAGGCGCCGCCGTTGATATTGAGCTTGTCGTGGCCGATGCCCAGTTCGCGCATGGCGATCATGGCGACGACAGCGAAGGCCTCGTTGATTTCGAACAGATCGACATCGCTCACCGACCAACCAGCCTTGTCGAGCGCCTTTTGCATGGCAGGGACCGGCGCGGTGGTGAACAGGCCCGGCTCGTGGGCGTGGGCGGCGTGGCTGGCGATGCGGGCGACGACCTTCAGGCCCAGCCGCTCAGCCACCGAGGCGCGGGTCAGGACCAGGGCTGCGGCGCCGTCGCTGATAGAAGACGCGTTGGCGGCCGTGATCGCCCCGTCCTTGCCGAAAGCGGGCTTCAGGGTGGGGATTTTGGCCGGGTCGGCCTTCAGCGGCTGTTCGTCCTGGCTGACGGTGACCGCGCCCTGGCGGGTGGAAACCTCGACGGGGGTGATCTCGCGGGCGAAGGCGCCGGACTCTACGGCGCGGCGGGCGCGGGCGAGGCTCTCAACGGCGTAGGCGTCCATGTCGGCGCGGGTGAACTGGAAGGCTTTTGCCGTTTCGTCGGCGAACGAGCCCATCAGGCGGCCGGGCTCGTAGGCGTCTTCCAGGCCGTCGAGATACATATGGTCGTAAGCGGTATCGTGGCCGATGCGGGCGCCGGCGCGGTGTTTGGTCAGCAGATAGGGGGCCAGCGACATGCTTTCCATGCCGCCGGCGACGATGATGTCGGCCTAGCCGGCGGCCAGCGCATCGTGGGCCATGATCGCGGCTTGCATGCCAGAGCCGCACATCTTGTTGACGGTGGTCGCCTGAACCGATTTGGGCAGGCCTGCGCCCATCCCCGCCTGGCGCGCCGGCGCCTGGCCAAGGCCGGCCGGCAGGACGCAGCCCATGAAGATCTGCTCGACCGTCCCGGGCTCGACGCCAGCGCGCGAGACGGCGGCGCGGACGGCGGCCGAGCCCAGTTCTGTGGCCTTGACCGTGCCGAGCACGCCCTGAAAGCCTCCCATCGGCGTGCGGGCGTAAGAAGCTATGACGACGGGATCGGCAGCCATAATCAGTTCACGCCCCAGCTTTTCAGCACGGCCGCGCCATCAGGATTCGAAGGCTGGATCGCTCCCACCGTACGAGACAGGCGCGGCGCGGGAGCCGGCTGGACGACGCCTTCGTGGTCGAGATAGAGGCCGCGCGCCTGGTTGTGGGCGTGGGTCGGCGCTTCATCCAGGGTCAGGACCGGGGCGAAACAGGCGTCCGTGCCTTCCAGGATGGCGCACCATTCGTCGCGGGTTTTCGTCTTGAAGATCGCGGCGAAAGCCTCGGCCGAAGCGGGCCATGACGCGGGATCGTTCCGGTTCGCCGGTTCCACCGCGCCGATCTTTTCCACCAGCTCGGCGTAGAACTGCGGCTCGAGGGGGCCGACCGCCACCTCCTTGCCGTCGGAACAGAAATAGGTGCGGTAGTAGGGGGCGGCCCCTCCCAGCAGGCTGCGCTCGCGCTCGACGAAGACCTTGCCCGCGGCCACGGAGCCGTTGAACATGGCCATCAGCGAGGCGGTGCCGTCGAGCACGGCCGCGTCGATCACCTGGCCCTTGCCGGATTTTTCGCGTTCGTACAGGGCCGCGGCGATGCCGAAGGCCAGGTACATGCCGCCGCCGCCAAAGTCGCCCACCAGGTTCAGCGGCGGGCTGGCGGTCTGACCGGGCTTGCCGATCGCGGCAAGCGCGCCGGTCAGGGCGATATAGGCGATGTCGTGGCCGGCGGCCTGGGACAGGGGCCCTTCCTGGCCCCAGCCGGTCATGCGTCCGTAGATCATGCCCGGATTGCGAGCCAGCACCTCGTCAGGGCCCAGACCGAGGCGTTCCATGACGCCGGGCCGGAAGCCCTCGACGAGCACATCGGCCGCCTCCAGCGCGGCCATGGCTTTCGCCCGGCCCTCGGCGCTCTTCAGGTCAAGCGCCAGTCGCGCCCTGCCCCGCTCCAGCACCGGATTGGCCACGCCCGCGCCTTCGCGGTCGATGCGGATGACCTCGCATCCCATGTCGGCCAGCATCATGACGCAGAACGGCCCGGGCCCGATGCCGGCGAATTCGACGACCCGGACGCCGGAAAGCGGTCCCTTGCCCGCCATGGCTCTAGAGCGCCTCGACGATGGTGACGTTGGTCAGGCCGCCGCCTTCGCACATGGTCTGCAGGCCATAGCGTTTGCCGCGGGCCTTCAGCGCATGGATGAGGGTGGTCATCAGCTTGGTCCCCGAAGCGCCCAGCGGGTGGCCGAGCGCGATGGCCCCGCCGTTGACATTGAGCTTTTCCGGATCGGCGCCGGTGTGCTGCAGCCAGGCCAGGGGCACCGGCGCGAAGGCTTCGTTGACCTCGTAAAGGTCGATGTCCTCGATCTTCATGCCGGCCTTTTTCAGAGCCCGCTCAGTGCCGAACAGGGGCTCTTCCAGCATGATGATCGGATCGCCGGCGGTGACCGTCATGTGGCGCACGATGGCGAGCGGGGTCGCGCCCAGAGCTTTCAGGCCCTTTTCATTGACCACCATGACGCCCGAGGCGCCGTCGCAGATCTGGCTGGCGGTGGCGGCAGTGATGACCCCGCCCTCGGCGACCAGCTTCACGTCCGCCATGCCTTCGCGGGTGACGTTGAAGCGGATGCCCTCGTCGATGCTGTGGGTCTCCTTGCTGCCGTCCGGAAGAGCGATTTCCAGCGGAAGAATCTCCTTTTCGAACCGGCCTTCCTTCGCCGCGGCGATGGCGCGCTGCTGGCTGGCGAAGCCGTAGTCATCGAGCTTTTCGCGGGTGTAGCCGTACTTTTTGGCGATCATCTCCGCGCCCGTGAACTGGCTGAAATCTTCCACGCCGTAGCGATGTTTGATCGCGTCGCTCATGTAGTAGCCAAAGCCGTTCTTGGCCGGCAGGACGACCTGCATACCCATGGGCACACGGCTCATGCTCTCGACGCCGGCGGCGATGACGATGTCCATGGCGCCGGACATCACCGCCTGGGCGGCGAAGTGCAGGGCCTGTTGCGACGAGCCGCACTGGCGGTCGACCGAGGTTCCCGGCACGCTGTCGGGCAGGGACGAGGCCAGCACTGCATTGCGCGCGATGTTGGACGCCTGCTCGCCGGCCTGGCCTACGCAGCCCATGATGACGTCCTCGACCAGAGCCGGATCGGCGCCCGAGCGCTTGACCAGTTCGTTCAGCACGGCGCCGGCGAGATCGGCCGGATGCCAGCCGCTCATCCGGCCTCCCTTGCGGCCGCCGGCGGTGCGCGCGGCGGCGACGATGTAAGCTTCACCCATAACAACTCCTCATTGGTTCTGGGCCGTCAGGTGGCTGTTGTAAGCCGCCCGCAGCACCTTTTTGTCGATCTTTCCCGTCGCCGTCAGGGGCACGGGGGCGAACACCACATCGTCCGGCGTCCACCATTTGACGATACGTGACGCAAGGTAATGCAAGACTTCATCCTTGGTCACAACGGCGCCTTCGTGCGACTCAATGACCAGCAGGGGCCGTTCTTCCCACTTGGGGTGCGGCACCCCGACCACGGCGGCGATCTTCACGCCCGGACAGCCGACGGCGATGTTTTCCAGGTCGATCGAGCTGATCCACTCGCCGCCGGACTTGATGACGTCCTTGGCCCGGTCGGTGATGCGCATGAAGCCGAAGGAATCGAGGGTGGCGATGTCGCCGGTGTCAAACCAGCCGTCGGCGTCGGCCACATCGGCGTCCTTGCGGTAGTAGCGCTGGATGGTCCAGGGCCCGCGCACCATCAGGGCGCCGGAGGTCTCGCCATCGTGCGGGACGGGCTTGCCGTCATCGTCCATGACCTCAAGCTCGATGCCGAACTGCAGGCGGCCCTGCCGCGACCAGATCGCCTCGTCCATGGCCTCTTCGCCCAGGGCGGCAAGCTCAGGCGTCGGAGTGGCGATGACGCCCAGCGGGCAGGTCTCGGTCATACCCCAGATCTGCAGCACCGAGACGCCGTAGCGGCGCTTGAAGGTCTCGGCCATGGCGCGGGGCACGGCCGAGCCGCCGATGACGATGCGCCTCAGCGTGGTGGGCGCATTGCCCGTCTGCTCCAGCCAGGCCAGGTACATGGTCCAGATGGTGGGAACCCCGCCGCAGAAGGTGACGCCCTCGGCCTCGATCAGTTCGTGAAGGGACGCGCCGTCCATTTTCTCACAAGGCAGGATCAGGGCCGAGCCGCAAATCAGAGCGCTGAAGGGCAAGCCCCAGGCGGTGGCGTGATAGAGCGACGAGCAGGGCAGGATGACGTCGAAGGCGTCAAAGCCGAAGGCCGAGTTCATGCCGCCGGCCATGCCGTGCAGTACCACCGCGCGGTGGGAATAGAGCACGCCCTTGGGATCGCCCGTGGTGCCCGACGTATAGCAGAGGAAGGCGCCGGCGTTCTCGTCCAGGACCGGCCAGTCGATCGCCTCGGGCTCGGGCGCGATCAGGTCCTCATAGGACAGATAGCCGGGCTCACCGTTGGCGCTGAGCAGGACAAAGGTCTCGACAAATTTCAGCTGCGGTTTCAGCCGCTCGATCAGGCCGATGAAGGTGCGGTCGAGCAGCAGGACGCGACTTTCCGCGTGATTGATGGTGTAGACGATCTGCTCGTCCGAGAGGCGCGGATTGGCGGTGTGCAGGACGGCGCCCATGCCCGGGACGGCGTAGAACAGTTCCAGGTGCCGGTGGGTGTTCCAGGCCAGCGAGGTGACCCGGTCGCCGGATTTCACGCCCAGGGCGGCCAGAGCGTAGGCGGCCTTTGCGGCGCGGGCGGCCATGCCTGCAAAGTCGTAGCGCCACAGGGGCTCATCGACGAGGCGCGAGACGATCGGCCGCCCGGCATGGGCCGCCGCGCCATAGCGCAGGATCGAGGAGATCAGCAGAGGCGTGGTCTGCATGAGGCCGGGAATGGTCATGCCTATTTCCCCCTGAAGTCCGGCTTCCGCTTTTCGACGAAGGCGGCCATGCCTTCCTTCTGGTCGTCGAAGGCGAAGAGCGAGTGGAACAGGCGCCGCTCCAACACCACGCCCTGGGCAAGGGTGGTCTCGTAGGCCGCCTCGACCATTTCCTTGTTCATCATCACGGCGAGCGGCGAGAGGGCGGCGATCTTTTTGGCGACGGTCAGGGCCTCGCCTTCAAGCGCATCGAGCGGCACAATGCGGCTGACCAGGCCCGAGCGCTCGGCCTCGGCGGCGTCCATCATGCGGCCGGTGAGGATCATCTCCATGGCCTTGGACTTGCCGACGAAGCGGGTCAGGCGCTGAGTGCCGCCGATGCCCGGCGCAACGCCCAGCGTGATCTCCGGCTGGCCAAATTTGGCGTTATCGGCGCAGAGGATGAAGTCGCACAGCATGGCCAGCTCGCAGCCGCCGCCGAGCGCGTAGCCCGCCACCGCCGCGATGATCGGCTTGCGGAAGGCTTCAATACGCGAGGCGCCGGCGGCGAAAAAGTTCTCACTGAACATGTCGGCGTAGGACTTGGGCTGCATCTCCTTGATGTCGGCGCCGGCCGCGAAGGCCTTGGCCGAGCCGGTGATGACCACGCAGCCGACAGCCGCATCGGCTTCTGCCGTATCGAGGGCGGCGATCAGTTCGCGCCACAGTTCGCTGTTCAGGGCGTTGAGCGCCTGCGGGCGGTTCAGGCGGATGAGGGTGACGCCCTCGCCTGTCTCGACGATCAGGGTTTCAAAGCTCATCGGTCTTGCCTTCCAGCATCTTGATCACCGCCGAGAAGTCCTTGCCGGCGAACCCGGCGTCGCTGAATTTCTGATACAGGCCCTGCGCCTCGGCCCCCATGGGGGTGTTGGCCCCGACGCTTTTGGCGGCGGCCTGGGACAGATTCAGGTCCTTCAGCATCATGGCGGTGGCGAAACCGCCCTCGAAACCGCGGTCGGCGGGCGAGTTGGGGCCAACGCCCGGCTCGGGAAAATAGGAGGTCATCGACCAGCACTGGCCGGACGACTGCGAGGCGATATCGAAGAACCGGGCGGGATCGAGGCCCAGCTTCTTGGCAAGCGAAATGGCCTCGCACGTGCCGATCATGGAAATGCCGAGCAGCATGTTGTTGCAGATCTTGGCCGCCTGGCCGGCGCCATGGTCGCCGGCGCGGATGGTGACGCGGGACATGGGCTTCAGCGCCGCCTCGACGGCGGGGAAATCAGCCTCGTCGCAGCCGACCATGAAGGCTAGCGTTCCGGCCGCCGCCGCCGCCGTGCCGCCGGAGACGGGCGCGTCGGCAAAGCGGTAGCCGGCGGCCTTGGCACTGGCCGCAACTTCGCGGGCGACTTCCACCTCGATGGTCGAACAATCGATCAGCAGGGCCGAGGTCGGCGCCTTGCCGATGATGTCGGCGTAGACGCTTCGAACATGAGCGCCGGCTGGCAGCATGGTGATGACGATGTCGGCGTCCTTGACCGCCTCGGCGACCGAGGGCGCGACGCCGCAGCCGTCGGTTACCGCACGGGCCAGCGCCTCGGCCGACAGATCAAAGGCGGCCACAAAATTGCCGGCCTTGGCCTGGTTCGCGGCCATGCCGCCACCCATGTTGCCCAGCCCGATAAAGGCGATCTTCGTCATCGTTCGTCCTCCTTCAGCGGCGTCCATTCCTCGGCTTTCGGCAGGGGAGCGAACAGCGCGTCCACCCGGTCTTCCGTGACCCCTTCCAGTGTGGCGGGGTCCCAGGCGGGTTTGTTGTCTCGATCGATGATGGTCGCGCGCACGCCCTCGGTAAAGTCGGGGCTGGGCACGGTGCGGGCCGCGATGCGGTATTCCATGGCCAGGTCGTCGGCGAAGGTCGCGGCGGCCGCGCCCGTCTGCAGCTGGCGCAGGGCGGCCTTGCTCATGGTCGGCGACTTGGTCTTCAGGGTCGCCAGCTGGGCCAGGGCCCAGTCCGAGCCGTCGGCGGCCAGGTCGGCGGCGATCTTTTCCACCGTGTGGCCGCTGAACAGGATCTCGATACGGGCGGCGTTCTCGGCGATGGGCGCGAGGCCCGGATCGGTCGCGAACTCAGCCAGCAGATCTTCAATGCTGGCGGCCTCGACGATGACGGCGGCCTTGAATTCTTCCAGCCGGGCGATGGGGATGAAGTGGGTGGCCAGGCCAAGCGCGACACAATCGGCGGCCTTGATGCGGGCTCCAGTCAGGGCCAGCCAGTAGCCGGCGCGGCGCGGCAGGCGGGGCAGATACCAGCCGCCGCCGACATCGGGGAACAGGCCGATGCCGGTCTCGGGCATGGCGAAGGTCGTCCGCTCGGTGGCGATGCGGTAGCGGCAGGGCAAGGCTATGCCGACACCGCCGCCCATGACCACGCCGTCCATGATCGACAGGGTCGGCTTTTCGTAGGTGAACAGGCGGTGGTCGAGCTGATACTCGCGATGGAAGAAGTTCTTCGGCGGCGAGCCATCGCCCGCATGGCCGGCCGCCAGGTTGCGGATGTCGCCGCCGGCGCAAAAACCCCGTTCGCCGGCATGGTCGATCATCACCAGTTTGACGGCCGGATCGCACCGCCAGGCCGCGAGCGAGGCGATCATCTGGTGGCACATGGCCAGGGTAAGCGCATGCAGAGCGCCTGGGC
>CAZJBC010000107.1:0-9299 GCA_964543805.1 uncultured Brevundimonas sp. | reverse complement strand
GCTTGGAAGGCACGCTGGGCAGGAAATAGACCTCCGGGCTCCACAGCACCCGGTGCGAGATCCATTCGAAGAAGTGCTGGATGCCGGTCAGGTTGGTCGAGATCAGCACGCCCAGGATCACGCCCACGGGCGTGGCCACCACCCCGATCGAGGTGCCGGAGATCAGGAAGATGCGCATGATGGCGCCACGGCTGGCGCCGATGGTGCGCAGAATGGCGATGTCGCGCTCCTTGTTCTTCACCATCATCACCAGGGCCGAGATGATGTTCAGCGCCGCCATACCGACGACCAACAGCATGATCAGGCGGATCATGAACTGTTCGATCTGCAGGGCGCCCCAGTAGGCGGCGTTGCGGTCCTTCCAGTCGCTGACCACGGCGCCTTCGACCGAGGCCTTCTTCATGGCCGGCTCCAGCCGCTCGACGTGGTCGGGATCGTCCACCATCACCAGGATGTTGTCGACATCGTCGCCCCGCCCGAAAAACACCTGGGCCTGCTCCAGCGGCATGAAGACAAAGGTCTGGTCATATTCGGCCATGCCGACCTCGAAGATCGCGCCGATCGTGTAGTCCTTGTGGACGGGCTGGTTGGAGCCCAGCGGCGTCGCCGTCGAGCTCGTGCCGTAGAGCGTGACCGTATCGCCGACCCCGACGCCCAGGCTCTCGGCCAGCCGGTCGCCGATCAGAATCTCGTCGCCGCCGAAATCGCCCTTGCCGAAATCGGCGATTGACCCGGCCTTGATGTTGTTTGCCACCAGGGGCGTCGCCTTGAGGTCCGAAGGCGCGATGCCGCGGATCACGGCGCCGGCGTTGGTCTTGCCCATGATCAGCCCCTGGGATTCGACCAGCGGCGCCACGCTGACCACGCCGGGCACGTGTTCCAGCTGTGAAACCACGAAGGGATAGTTCTGACCCGACAGGGCCTGGCCCTGGACATAGGCGTGGCCATTGAAACCCAGGATGCGGCTGAGCAGTTCGGCGCGAAATCCGCCCATCACCGACATGACGGTGATCATCGCCGCGATGGCGAGCGCGATGGCGGTGAAGGCGACTCCCGCCACCAGACCAACGCCGCCGTTCTTGCGCTTGGTGCGCAGATAGCGGAACGCCAGGGCCCACTCCCAGGACGCGAACGGCCGGCCGGGGGCGATATCGGTCGTGGGACCGGGCTTGAGCGGCGGGGGCGCGGCGGGGCGAGTCATTTCGGCTTTCATCTAGCGTGGCCCGGCAGGCTTGGCGAGCAAGGCGCCAAAAGAAAGGCCGCGGCTCTCGGGAGGGAGAGGCCGCGGCCTAAGTGGTATCGGGAATTACGCCATGAAGCAGGCCGGTAGAGAGGGACCGACCTGACAAGCCCAGACTAGCGGCGAGTCGGGGCCGAGTTCCCCAAGGATCGGCGTTTCATTGTGCGTTGCGGCATAACGCCTGAATTTTGGGCGCCGAAAAACAGGACGGGCCGCATCGGCGCCGCCTATTTGGGCGCAAGCGTGTTGAAGGCGACGTAGCCTCGCTCGACCATCCGGCGCATCCCGTCATAGGCGGCCGTCAGTTCCTCGAAGGTCAGCCGCGCCAGGGCCAGATCGTCGACCTGGGCCGCAGTCGGCAGCACGCTGGAATCGCTGATCGCCATCGCCTTGCGCACCCAGGCGGCGCGGGCGTGGGCGGCGGCGACGGCCAGGCGCTGCACCTTGGCGGTATCGAGGACGTTGATATCGTGGCCCAGCGCCTCGCGATTGGCCGCAAAGGCGGTGTAATCGATCTGCTCCAGCTGGGCGCGCATGCGCTTTTGCACCGCCGGATCGTCGGACATTTCCGGCTCGAAGTGATCGTAATTGGTGCGCCGGACGCTACTGGTTCTGATCGAGGACATGCCTGATCTCCGCAAGAATTAGGCTGCATTTCTAATCCGCAGGGCCTTAATGGGCGATTGAGGACAGATTAATGAAACCGGAGCGCGCATGAGCAGCGATTCTGACGACGAGGCGCAACTGGAGCCTTTGCACCTGGCGCTGGTGCGCTGGCAGACCAAGGCCATGAAGCGCGGCGAAAAAACCGCCATCGTCTTCGAGGGTCGCGACGCCGCCGGCAAGGACGGCACCATCAAGCGTGTCATCGAAAACCTGTCGGTGCGCAACACCCGCGTCATCGCCCTGCCCAAGCCGTCGGACCGCGACCGCACTTCCTGGTATTTCCAGCGCTATGTAAAGTTCCTGCCGGCCGGTGGCGAACTCGTGATCTTCAACCGCTCCTGGTACAACCGCGGCGGCGTTGAACGGGTGATGAATTTCGCCACCCACGAAGAACAGGAAGACTTCCTGCGCGTCACGCCCCGGTTCGAATCCATGCTGATCGGCGCCGATCTGCGGCTGATCAAGATCTGGCTGGACGTCTCCAAGAAGGAACAGGCCAAACGCCTGGCCGAACGGCATGATGATCCGCTGAAGGCGCTCAAAGCCAGCCCGCTGGACGAATACGCCCAGTCTCGCTGGGACGCCTATACCGCCGCGCGCGATGAGATGCTGCGCCGGACCGACAGTGACGCCTCGCCCTGGTACTGTGTGCGGGCCGACCACAAGAAGACTGCGCATGAAAACGTGCTGCGGCATCTGATCCATCAGCTGGCCGGCAAGAAGGTCATCGGCAGGATCGAGCCGCCGGATCCCGCTGTCCTCTTCCGCTTCGAGATCGCCGCCCTCGAGGACGGACGGCTGGCGCACTAGGTCGATGCCGGAACTTTCGCCCCGCCAGTTCATCAGCGATGTCGCCCGCCAGTTCCCGGACGCTCCGGCTATCGACTATCTCGGCGACGATCAGTTCGAGCTGGTCTGGAAGGGCGCCCGCCTTGAGACCGGCGTCAGCAGCGCACCGTCCGGCTCCACGGTCTTTCTGGGACAGGCAAGCTGCGATGTGGCGCTCGTCGCCGAGGCGGTGACGATCCTGAAAGCCATCTTCAGCGACGAGATCGTCGCCATGACCGCGATTGATTCCGGCCATTTTGTCCGTTATTTCCTGACCCGCACGGAAGATCCCACCGCGGTGTTCAACGACGGCGTCTATCGCGGCCGCGGTTTCAATACGCCGCTCTACAGCCGCCTGCTGTTTCGCAGCTGGACCGGCGCGGCCGACTTTGGCGATGATCCCACGCCGGACGAACTGGGAACCGGGACAGCGGTGGTCTAGGCCGAACCGCACGCCTTCAGCAGCGGCGCCACAACCTTGGCCGCCCCCTTGCCAGGGATGCTGACCGCCCGGCCGCCTTCTTCCAGCCGAAAGCCGCGATTGCGAAGCAGCGAGCGGATGAAGGGCTCGTCCGGTCCTATCCGGACTTCGAAATTAATGCTGTCGCCGCGTTCGATGTAATGGCCGGCGTAGGATCGCCCGCCAATCTTTGCAGCCGCACCGGGCCCTTCAGACTGTCCCGCCGCGGACGGGCCGCCCGCCGACAGGGTCTTGCCATCATCGCAGGCGATCCAGAAGGCCCGCTCGTCGGACTCGGCGCGGCCGAACTGGACCTGTTCGTGCGCCACGTAGGTTCGCCAGGCAAAACCTGCCGGCCAGGCTGCGGCCGCGCTGAGCATGACGGCCATCGCTGCAAACCGCACCATTGGACCTGCCTCCCCTGCCGATCGCCCGGTCCAGACTACAAAGTTGCCGGACAAATTGCAGCCGCTGTCCGATTACGGACACGCCCCCCCGCATTGCCCGCCATCCGGACCGCGCGCTAGGGTACATCAAAGGCGTCTTACGAGCGCCTCTCGGGGGAATCAAACCATGGCCACGACACCTGTCCGCCACAGCAACGCAACGCTTGCCGCCTTCGCCGCCCCCTGCCTGCCTATGGCGGCGCTGGGGCTGCCGCTGGTGGTCCACCTGCCGCACTTCTACACCAATGTGCTTCAGATCAATCCCGGCCTGGTCGGGGCGGTTTTTCTGGTCGTCCGGCTGATCGACATTACCTTCGACCCGGTCCTGGGCGTGTTCATGGACCGCACCCGCAGCCGGATCGGACGGTTTCGGCCGTGGATGCTCGCCAGCATCCTCATTCTGGCCCTGGCGACCTACATGCTGTTCATGCCGCCCGTCGTGCCACCGGGCGAAAAGGCAAAGGCCGTTCTGCTGACGATCTGGCTTCTGGTCGTCTATCTCGGCTTTTCCATATCGGTGCTGGCCCAGACCTCGTGGGCCAGCGTGCTCTCGCCGGACTACGACCAGCGCTCGCGAATCTATGGCTTCTGGACTACGGGCAATGTCATCGGGATCATTCTTGTCCTGGTCCTGCCGGTGCTGGTCTCCAGCCAGCATGGAACCGAGGCGCAGGGCGTCATGGCCATGGGCTGGTTCATCATCGTGCTGTTGCCCCTCACCATCGGCCTTGCCGTGTGGCGCGTGCCTGAACCCACGCCGGAAAAGCCGACCCATGGCGGCCTTGGCGACTATCTCGATTTTCTCAAGCTGGCTGCGGTGCGCCGACTGATGTGGACGGATCTGCTGTTCGGCCTTGCGCCGGGGATCACCGGCGCCCTGGCGCTCTATTACTTCCACTCGGTCAAGCACATGTCCGACTTCCAGGCCAACCTGCTGATCTTCGGCTATTTCGCCGCCGGGCTGGTGGGCGCCAGCCTGTGGACCTTGATCGCAACAAAGATCGGCAAGCACCGGGCCATGACGGTGGCGGGCGTTCTGTTCGCTGTCTCCTACGTCGGCGTGTGGCTGGTCCCCGCCGGCATGTTCCCGCTCCAGCTGGCATCGATGATCGGCGTTGGCATCCCCTTCTGCGCCAACCAGGTGCTGCTGCGCGCCATGCTGGCCGATGTCGGCGACGAAGATCGTCTGCTGTCGGGCAAGGACCGCACCGGCATGCTGTTCGCCCTGCTGACCGCGACCAACAAGGTGGGCTACGCGGTGGCCGCCGCGACCCTGATCCCGCTGGGCATGGTGCGCTTCAGCACGGTCGACAACGCGGTCCAAAGCCCGCTGGCCCTGAACACCCTGACGTTCCTGTTCGTGGGCCTGCCGATCATTGTTCTGCTGATCGCCTCGGCGGTAATCTTCAGCTTCCCGCTCAACAAGGCCCAGCAGGTCGAGATCCGCCGCCAGCTTGAACTGCGCGGATGAACGACCAGCCGTCCCCGTCCCTCGCCCGCCTGCTGGACATCATGGCGCGCCTGCGCGACCGCGAAACCGGTTGCCCCTGGGACGTGGAGCAGACCTTCGCCACCATCGCCCCCTATACAGTGGAAGAGGCATATGAGGTCGCCGACGCCATCGAGCGAAACAACATCGCCGATATCCGCGACGAGCTGGGCGACCTGTTGTTCCAGGTGGTCTTTCATTCGCGCATGGCCGAAGAAGCCGGCCACTTTGCCTTTGACGACGTCGCCGCCGCCATCAGCGACAAGATGATCCGCCGCCACCCCCACGTCTTCGAGGGCGCCAACTATCGCACCGCCGCCGAACAGACGCTGGCCTGGGAAGAAACCAAGGCCGCCGAACGCGCCGCCAAGGGCAACCAAGCCAGCATCCTCGACGACGTGCCCCGCGGCCTGCCGGCCCTGACCCGCGCCGTCAAGCTGACCAAACGCGCCGCCCGCGTCGGCTTCGACTGGCCCACCACGGCCGAAGTGTTCGCCAAGCTGGCTGAGGAAATGGCCGAACTGGAAACCGAGATCGACGCCGGCGACCATACAAAGGCCCGCGCCGAACTGGGGGATGTCCTGTTCGTCCTGGCCAACCTCGCCCGCAAGCTCGACATCGAACCCGAAGACGCCCTGCGCGCCTCCAACGCCAAATTCGTCCGCAGGTTCGCCTTCATCGAAGCGGCGCTGAAAGCCGATGGCCGCACGCCGGAGCAGTCGGACCTGGACGAAATGGATCGGCTATGGGACGCGGCGAAGGCGGAAGAGCGAAAGTAGGCGACAACCCGCAACACAAACACCTCCCCCATTCGTAGGGGAGGTGTATTCAGATCGGCGCCGCATCACGCCCCACGCTGGCCGTCCCAGCCAACGCCGCCGCCGTCCGCCCCAGCACCGGATGCGTCCACTCCGGCGCGATCTGCGCCAGCGGCCCCATCACGAACTTCCGCTCATGCGCCCTCGGATGCGGCAAGGCCGGCGCCTCGGTGACGATCCGTCCATAGGCGATCAAATCGAGGTCGAGCGTCCGCGGCGCGTTTGCCACGCGGCGATCCCTGCCAAAGTCCTGTTCAATCCGGTGCAGCAGACCCAGCAAGGCCGCCGGCGGCAGATCCGTCTCCACCAGACAAATCGCGTTCACATAGGGCGGATCGGCCGGATCGGGCCAGGCCTTCGAGCGCCAGAACCTGGACACTCGCGCGACGGTTAGTCCCGCGCGCGTCATCGCCCGCTGGGCGGCTTCCAGCAGCGCCCGCGGCGAGTCATACTCACCGGATAAATTCGATCCCAGGGCGACGATAACCGCCCCGTCCCATTGCTTTAATTCATTACTGGAAGCCATTGAAATGACGTTCTATCCCACCGACAAAATCGCCTTGTTCATCGACGGCGCAAACCTCTATTCCGCCGCCAAGGTGCTGAACACCGACATCGACTACCGCAAACTGCTCGACGAGTTCAAAAAACGCGGCGTCCTGATCCGCGCCTACTATTACACCGCCATCGCCGAGGACGAGGACTATTCGCCCATCCGCCCCCTGGTCGACTGGCTGGACTACAACGGCTTCACCATGGTCACCAAATCGGCCCGCTCCTACACCGATGCGCAGGGGCGCAAGCGCTGGCGCGGCGACATGAAGATCGAAATGGCCGTCGATATGCTGGAAATGGCCAGCCACGCCGACCACATCGTGCTGTTCTCGGGCGACGGCGATTTCCGCCGCCTGGTCGAGGCGGTGCAGGCCAAGGGCGCGCGGGTCACGGTCGTCTCCACCGTCAAGTCCCAGCCGCCGCAGGCCTCGGACGATCTGCGCCGCCAGTGCGACGACTTCGTCGACCTCAACGACCTTGCCGCCATCGTCGGCCGCCCCAGGCGCGAGGCGACCAGCACCCTGCCCCGCTTCATCCAGGGCGATGAGGATGAGGACGAAGCGTGAATTCAATTTATTCCGCTCATCCCGGTGCACGCGCACACGCGAATTCAAATATCAGATCGTCATCCCGGGCCTTGTGCCCGGGATCCATCCCTCAACCGCGCGGCCCCGTGTGTGATCGCGACGCCGTCGCGATCAAGGCAGGCTCTCGCGGCGCGTCACGATGGATCCCGGGCACAAGGCCCGGGATGACGGTTGTGGGTAAGGAATTGAGTGCGGACCGTCCGCTTCGCGGGGACGCGCGGATTTGGGAGAAATATCTGGATGGCCTCTAGTCCCGCAACCACCCCCGAACCGCCCCGCGATTGCCCGCTCTGCCCGCGCCTGGTGACCTACCGGCGCGAGAACCAGGCGGCGCACCCCGACTGGTTCAACGGCCCCGCCCCCTCGTTCGGCGACCCGGACGCGCGCGTCCTCGTCGTCGGCCTCGCCCCCGGCCGCACCGGCGCCAACCGTACCGGCCGCCCCTTCACCGGCGACCACGCCGGCGTCCTGCTCTACGAGACCCTGATCAAATATGGCTTTGCGAAAGGCCACTATCAGGCCCGCCCCGACGACGGCCTGATCCTCACCGGCTGCATGATCACCAATGCTGTCCGCTGCGCCCCGCCCGGCAACAAGCCCGAGACGTCGGAAGAGACCACCTGCCGCCCGTTCCTGGCCGCCCGCATCGCCGCCCTGCCAAAGCTGAAGGTCATCGTCACCCTCGGCGATGTCTCCCGCCGCAATGTCCTGAAAGCGCTAGGCCTGAAAGCCTCCGCCGCCCCCGGCGGCCACGGCGCAGAATTCGAGGTCGCCGGCTACCACCTGATCAACAGCTATCACTGCTCAAGGCTCAACACGAACACCGGCCGGCTTACCACGCCGATGTTCGAGGCAGTGTTTGAACGGGCGAAAAAGCTAGCGGGATAATCCACCATGCTGAAAATCAAAAGAACGATGCCCAAGACCATCTGGCTATTGCTCATTGTCGGCTTTGCTGGAACCGCACCGCCAGCCGTGAGCGCGCCCGATTTGCCCGCGCGAGTGAATTTCATGGGCATTAATTTCTGCGCCCGCCTGGGCGGCGGCGCTAATCCGCACGAACACCCTGAATGGCAACGCCCCAGGATTGTTACTGAAACGGACGAAGGCGCCGGCAGCGCCGTCCATGAATTCAAATACGGCCAACGTGTTGGCTCTGTGAAGATCGAAGAAACCGGCGTGTCACCCGATCAGTGCAAGGGCCTGCCGCTGGACCGGATTACCTTCGACGAACAGCGGCGCTCGACCTTTTGCCTCTCTTCGCTCGGCCGTTCGTACGCTGTCAAAATGACGATCACAGCCAATGCGACGTCGCTGGAAAATGCCGACGGCATGCTCGGAAACTTTTACGGAATTAACGCCTGCAGGATCGGGAACAATATGGAGCCGACGACTTACATCGATGGCTCATCAATCAAGATCGGGCCGCTGCTGGAGTTCAATTTGCCGCGGAAATGACGCTTCGTGGCAGATTCCGGTGACAGCGGTCGTGCGGGGCGCGTCGGTGACGATCAATACGGGATTACGGTGACAGTTTACTAAATCCCGAAATGCGCCGCGGAATTCGAATCGGAACAGTTTGGGGATTTAGTAAACTGTCACCGTAATTACCCCTTTTCCCGCATCAACCGGGCTTTATCTCGCTGCCAGTCGCGGTCGGCCGTCGCCTGGCGTTTGTCATGCGCTTTTTTGCCGGTGGCCACCGCCAGCTCCAGCTTGGCGATGCCCTTGTCGTTCCAGTAGAGGCGCGTCGGCACCAGGGTGCGGCCGTCGCGCTGCACCGACGCCGCCAGCTTGCCGATCTGCTTGGCGTGCAGCAGCAGTTTCCTGGGCCGGCGCGGCTCGTGATTGAACCGGTTGCCGCCGGCATAGGGCGGGATGTCGGCGTTGATCAGCATGATCCCGCCGCCTTCGACCGCCGCATAGGACTCGGCGATATTGGCCTTGCCGGCGCGCAGGGATTTCACCTCGGTGCCGGTCAGCACCAGGCCCGCCTCGACTGTGTCTTCCAGGAAGTAGTCGAACCTTGCCCGCCGGTTCTCGGCAATCAGGTTGGTCTTGGCGGCTTTGACGGCCATCAGACCACGCCGGCGTCTTTCATGGCGGCGAGGATGGCGGGCTTCACCGCCTCGGCGCAGGGCGCGATCGGCAGGCGGCTGGCCGCCGAGCACAGGCCCAGGTGCTCCATGGCGAACTTGGTCGGCGCGGGC
>CAZJBC010000106.1:0-9310 GCA_964543805.1 uncultured Brevundimonas sp. | reverse complement strand
GCCGAGCGGACCCAGGCTCGCGACGACCTCCTCGAAGCCGGCGACGCCCATCTCCGCCATCTCGCCACGGAGGCCCGGCCTCTCGCGCTCGAGCTGGTCGCCGTAGGCGGGAAGCGTCCAGGCTTCGAACTCGCCGGCGAAACCGTGGTGGGCCTGGGCGGGCGCGGCGGCGCTCGCCGCAAGAGCGGCGCAAAGGGCTAAGGCGCGGCGGCGAGTGAGCAACATCAAGACTCTACTACGGGCAAACGGCGCTGAACCCTCGCAATGTTTTCAGGGCTGTGTCCGCCTGGGCGGAAGGGCGGATTCCGCAGGCCCGCCGGCGACCGCCGGCGCCGCGGCGTTGGGGCACCGGGCGCCGAGCCACACACAGGCCGTCCTCACCCCGGTTGTTTCCTCACTCCGGCGCTCGTCCGCCTCGGCCTGGATGGCGTCGGCGTCGTGGGGCGCGCCGTCTCCCAGGCAGCCGACATAGACCCCCTTCCCGCCGTCCAGGGTCAGGACCCGGCCGTCGGCCTTGCAGGTGGGAAGGTGGGTAGCCTCGCTTTCCGGGCAACGGCGGTCCCTGGCCAGGTAGCCGCGGATGGTGACCCCGGCGCCCGGTTTCAGAACATCGTCTCCGAGGCCCAGCCGGCGCAGGGAATTGGGCGTGACGGTCTCGACCATCCAGGCCTGCGGCGCCTTGCCCGCCTCGCTAACAGTGATGTGGATCCAGGCGTGCGGATTGATCCATTCCACCAGACTGATCTTGCCTGTCAGGGTGACCGGGGCAAAACAGTCCCACTGGGCAGCGAAGGCGTGGTGGCCGACGGCGGGTCCCGCTGTCGCGCACGAGATGATGACAGCGGCCAGAATGGACGATGCCTTCATTTTGGGGCCTGCGCACGGCAGCCCTTGTAGGGCGAAGGAACCACGGTCGGAACCACCGGCGTTTCGCCCGCAGGCGCGGCAGGCTGACCGTCGAAGAGAACGAGATCGCGGCCCGAGCCGAGATTGCGGAGATTGATGGTCCTGACGCCGTAAGTCACCGCCTCACAACAGCCGGTCGGCTCGGCCGGATCGTAGGGAGCGCCGTCGCCGGGCAGGCCCATGTACAGCCACTTGCCATCCTCCACGCTGATCGCCTCGCCGCTGAGTTTGCAGGTGTTGACGTGAGTTGTGGGGCTTTCCAGGCACCGCGTATCCTTTGGCAGGAACCCGCGGATGGTGACCGCCGTTCCCGATTTCAGGACATCGCGATTGAGGCCGACGCGCAGCAGAGTGTTGGGCGTCGCGCCTTCAGCCATCCAGTCCTGCGGCGACTTGCCGGGCTCGGAAACAGTCAGGTGAATCCAGGTGTGCGGATTGACCCATTCGACGATGGTCACCAAGCCCTTGAGGGTCATCGGCGCGTTACAATCGAACTCGGCCTCGAAGGCGTGATGCGCGACGGCCTGTGTGCCCGGAATGACCGCGGCGATAAGAAGGACCGCAACCGCGAAGCCTGACCTCATCGCGGCGGCCCGATGATGCTGTTGTTGGGACAGGCCAGGTCGCCGACTTTTCCCCACTGCATTTCCTCGACAACCTTGGCCCCCCCCGCCGGATATTGAGGATCGGCGCCGTCGACGGGCGCGCCGGTGCCGGAGGCGCCGATGAACAGCGGCGCGCCGCCGCCCAGGGTGAGCGAGCGGCCGTCGGCGCGGCAGGTGGCGATGTGGGTGTCCGGGCTTTCGGCACAGGCCTTGTTCCTGGTCCGGTAGGCATGAATCGAAACGGCGGTTCCGGGCTCCAGCATGTCCTTCCTGACGCCCATCCGCAGCAGCGTGTTGGGCGTGCCGCCCTCGACCATCCAGACCTTGCCGTCATCGGCGGTCAGATGGATCCAGACGTGGGGGTTGGACCACTCGATGGACGAGACCTTCCCGTGCAGGACGACCGGCGCGTAGCAGTCGTAGAGCGAGGTGAATGCGTGGTGAGCATAGGCGGATTGGACCTGGAAGCACGCCGCCAGAATGGCGCCGAATGCTGTGGCGAGACGGGCCCTCACCGGGTTTCCCGGGAAGTGGGACAGCCACCGTCAGAGCCGGAGCCATAGTAGGCGTGGCCGCCGTCCTTCAGCACCTCGACTGATTGCAGGACTTCCATCGGGATGTTGTTGACGTTCTGCGCGCCGCGACCGGCGGCGTTCGTATCGCGGCTCACCGTTGGGCCGCCGCTGGTCGTAAGTGAGGTCGAGCGCGCCGCTGGCGGCGGCGGCGCGGGCGGCAAGGCGGCGGCCCGAAGGCGGGCCTGGGCCAGGGCCTGGCCGTCCATGACCATGGTCGCCTCATCAAAGGGAGCGCCCTCGCCTTCCGAGCCAAACTGCACCCAGTGGACGCCGTCGAAACTCAACGCGCGTCCGTCGGCCTTGCAGGTCGGCGCGTGGGTGGCCAGAGCTACGGCGCAGCTGCGATCCTTGCCCAGATAGCCGCGGAAAGTCACCGCCATGCCGGGCTTCAGCATTTGACGGTCAAGCCCCGCGCGCAGCAGGGTGTTGGGCGTCGCCCCCTCGACCATCCAGGCCTGATCGGGTTTGCCGGGCGCGGAGACAATGATGTGCACCCAGGCGTGCGGGTTGACCCACTCGACCGTGGTGACCTTGCCGGAGAGCGTGACCGGGGCATTGCAATCGAACGAAGCTGTGAAGGCGTGGTGGGCGAAGACGGGGGGCGCTAGCGCCGCGGTGGCGAGAAGAGCGGCTGCGCGGACGACGGGCAACGGAAAGAGGCGTAATTTCACCTTGTGCCTTTCCTGATCTGGATCGGTCGCTTGAAACATCATGATCCTACACCAATGGCGGTGATTCAGATTTCATGATCTGGATCAGGCGAGCCCGCTCCCCTCGCCTCACCTCGCGCTTTGTGATAAGTACACGCCCGTCAACAAGAGCGGCCGCGCAGACGGTCGCCGGCTGGAGGACTTGAAATGGCGAAATCGTTCAAGATTGCGCGCCTGGCGCTGGCGGCGGGCTCGCTCGCCCTGCTCGCAGGCTCGGTGGTTCACGGCGCGGCCGGGCCGCAGCGCGTGGATGACTTCCAGCTGGCCGACCAGAACTATCTGGCCCGGCACCTCTACAAGCTGAAGGATGACAAGGCAGTCGTGCTGATCAGCTACACGGCCGCCGATCCGGCGGTGCGGGCCGATGCGCCCGCCTTCAACGCGCTCAAGGCGGCCTATGCGGCCAAGGGCGTCGATTTCATGATGATCGATTCCAAGCTGGGCGAGACCCGCGAAAAGGTTGGTCCCGACGCGAGCGCCGCCCACATCGATATGCCGATCCTGTTCGACTACCAGCAGATCATCGGCGAAGGCCTGGGGCTTACTCGCGCCGCCGAAGTGATCGTCATCGATCCCCGCAGCTGGACCGTGGCCTTCCGCGGACCGGTGAGCTCAGCCTCGACCAAGCGCGCGCTGGACGGCCTGATCGCCGGCCAGAGCGTCAACCTGCCCGCCCAGGCGGCCCGCGGCGGCGCCATCGCTTTCCCGCTCAAGGCCGAGGCGACCAAAGCCAGCAATGTGACCTATGTCCGCGATGTGGCCCCCATCATTCAGGCCAAGTGCACCGGCTGCCATCAGCCTGGCGGCATCGGCCCGATGACCCTGAACAACTATGACCAGGTCAAGGGCCACGCCCTGATGATCCGCGAAGTCATCCGCACCCAGCGCATGCCGCCCTATCATCCCGATCCGACCGTCGGCCATTTCAAGGACGACGACTCGCTATCGGCCGATCAGATCAAGACCCTTGTCCACTGGGTCGAGGCCGGCGCGCCGCGCGGAACTGGCGAGGATCCGCTGGCCAAGGTCAAGTTCCAGGCGCCCGACTGGCCGCTGGGTACGCCCGATGTGATCGTCAACATTCCGGCCGTGAACATCCCCGCGACCGGAGTGATGGACTATCAGCGCCCGAGCGTGGTCAACAACATGCCGGAAGGCCGCTGGATGCGCGCCACCACCTTCCGCATCAGCGACCGTCAGGTCGTGCACCACATCCTGACCACGGTGATCCCTGGCGAGCATCAGCCTGGCGAGGCTCTGTCCGAAACCAGCGCCGGCGGCGTCTCCATCGGCGGCTATGGCCCGGGACGGCTGTCGAACCTGACCCCGCCGGACATGGGCGTGTGGATTCCGGCCCGCGGCAGCGTGGTCTTCCAGAACCACTACACGCCCTATGGCAAGGCGACGACCGAGAACACCCAGATGGGCATCTACTTCTACCCCAAGGGGCAGGAGCCGAAATATCCCATGCGCACCTTCGGTGTGTTCGACTTCGGCATCAACATCCCGGCCGGCGAGGAATACCACCCCGAGATCGCCTATATCGACATCCCCAAGGAGATGATCATCTACGGCCTGACCCCGCACGCCCATCACCGCGGCGGCTCGGCCCAGGTGTCGATCAAATATCCGGACGGCCACGAGCAGATGCTGCTGTCGCTGCCCAAGTATGACTTCAACTGGCAGTACGAATATTTCCTGGCCGATCCCCTGACCGCGCCGGCCGGCTCGCGCATCATCACCCGCTGGACCTATGACAACTCGGCCCGCAACGTCGACAATCCCGATCCCCTGAAGACGGTGAACTGGGGTGAGCAGTCGACCGACGAGATGCTGGCGCTGTACCTGCACTATCGCTGGGCCGGAGAGACGACCGCGGCCCTGCACGACGACTATGACCGCCTGTTGTCGGCCGGCCAGCTGATGGGCGCGCTGGACGACAATATGGACGGCAAGCTGCAGCTGTCCGAACTGCGGGGCACGCAAGCCGCGCGGCTGAAGGCGGCCTTTACGGTGCTGGACGCAAACCACGACGGCGGCCTGGACAAGGACGAGATCGCGGCGGCCACGGCGCGCGGCGGCGCAGGCGGGCGTGGCGGCGCGGCTCCGGCCGCTCCCGCCGCGGCGCCCAAGCCGGTGGCGTCGCTGAACTAAGGCGACTGTTCCCGGCTACAGGCCTGCGCAGAGGACGTTTTGAACCGTCACGCGCTCGACCGTCCGGTCCTGTACGTCCAGTCCAAGGTCGATGCGTTCCATGCAGCCGGCGATCAGGTAGGCGTTACGCGTCCTGCTGCAGGTCGCCGCATGACCTGCGGGCGCCTGACAAGCGAAACCCGCCCGGGTCAGGTGGTTAACGGCGTCGGTCCTCGGCATCCCGGGCGCCGCCATAGAAGGCGTCGCACGGTCGAGCTCTTCCTTGAGACTAGTCGCCGTTCCGCACCCGGCCAGGCCGGCCACTGCAGCGAAGGCCGCCAAGCGGCAATCTGTCCGGCGGGCGTGAGGACTCATACAACCTGAGGTAACACTGAATGCTGTGATTTTGAACCTGGCTTTATCGGCGGCGGCGGACGACCAGGATCACCCCGAAGCCGGCCAGGGCGGCGAACCACGCACCGGTGAAGAAGGCAGCGGCGGGACCGAAAGCGGTCCACAGGCCCCCCGCCAGACCGCTTGACGCGAGCAGCAGCACGCCGGTGACAAGATTATAAAGTCCGAACGCCGTGCCGCGCAGCCTCGCGGGCGCGGCGTCGGCAATCATGGCCGCGATAACCCCCTGGGTCAGTCCCAGGGAACACCCCCACAAGGCCACGCCCGCCAGAACGGCCAGGAGGTTTCCCGACAGCGCAAGGGTCAGGTCGGCCGCAATCAGAACGGCCATCCCCGCGCCCAGCACCAGCCGTCGGTCAATCCGGTCCGACAGACCGCCCGCCGGGGCCGAGACAGCCGCATAGACCAGGTTCATCAGCACCAGGACAAGAGGAACCAGCGCAATCGGCAGTCCGGCGCCCTGGGCCCGCAACAGCAGAAAGGCCTCGCTGAACTGGGCCATCGTAACGGCTCCGCCCAGGCCCACCACAATCCAGAAGGCTTGCCCGATGGCGGCCATCTCGCCCCAGCGAATCGGCGTGCGGGCGGCCTTTGAAGCTTGCAACCCATCAGGTTCGCGCACCCCGAAGAACAACATCGCCACGCATAGCAGCGCCGGCACGATCGCCCAGGCGAAGACGGCGCGGATATTGCCGGCCAGGGCCCACATCAGCATCACCGCGATCAACGGCCCGGCGAAGGCGCCAACCGTATCGAGACCCTGGCGCAGACCAAAGGCCGCGCCGCGAATGTCTGGAGGCGTGACGTCAGCAATCAGCGCATCGCGCGGCGCGCCCCGAATTCCCTTGCCGACCCGATCGAAGAAGCGCGCGACCAGAACCTCAAAGACCGTGCTGGCCCATGGAAACAGCGGCTTGGTAAGCGCGCTCAGGCCATAACCGACCAGGGCCAGCAGCTTGCGTTTGCCCAGCCGGTCGGACAGCCAGCCTGAATAGACCTTGGTGATCGAGGCGGTGGCCTCGGCGATGCCGTCGATCAGACCGAGCGTTGCCGCGCTGGCCCCCAGACCGGTGACCAGAAAGACGGGCAACAGGCCGTGGATCATCTCGGATGAGACATCCATCAGCAGGGATACAAAGCCCAGCGCCCATACGCTGCGTGGGATCTTCGACAGCGAAGTCCCGATTTTCGCCACGTTCCGTCCCACTCCCGACCTGGCTTGCCGAGCCAAAGCGCAAAGCGCGAAGGCTGGTGCGGATGAGAGGACTCGAACCTCCACGCCTTGCGGCGCTGGAACCTAAATCCAGTGCGTCTACCAGTTCCGCCACATCCGCATCGGGCCGCCTTTGAGCCGCCGGGACGGGCGCGTCAAGAACTTCGCGTCCCGTTTGACGTCGGCGCCCGTCGCACAGGCGTAGGCCTGAACTCGCACACCCACGTTATTTTTCCCCTTGACCCCCCGTGGAGCGTGAGGCCCACTTCCCGCCGTGGAGGGGCGTCCATGACGAAATTCAAACTGTTACTCGGCGCTTTGGCTATGGCCGGGCTGGCCGGATGCGCGACGGCTGACAATGTCCGGGTTTCGACCTCATCGTCGCAGGACGAAGCGCTGTCGATCGGTCTGTCTGTGCGTTCGGTTCAGCTGTGGGACGACGCGCGGCCTCAACTGCTGACCAATTTCTCGCTGGATGAAACCCACGCCCTGACCGAGGCCGACGCGGTTCAGGTCAACGCCCTGCTGCAGGACGCCAGCGCCATTGTCGGCCGCCTGGGCGCCAGCGGTCCGCTTGGCGTGACACAGGATGTCCACAGTCAGAACTTCAACGCCGTGGATCCAACCAAAAACACCAACGTCGATCAGGTCACCCGTACGCGTTCGTCAGGCGCCGCCGACGTGCAGGCGCCGGCGGCCCAGACCCAGCCTGGCGGTCCGGGCGCTGCGTTTCTTCCCCAGCTCGACGGCAAGATCACGACCGATCCTTTCCTGCGGGTCGAAACCGCCCGCGACCTGGTGCAGACCTACGCCCTGGTGAACAGCGACATTCGCGCGGCGGCGATCCAGGAGGGCTATGTCGCCTATCTGGTTCGCGCCCAGGTGACGGTCACGCCCAACAAACACAACCAGCCCTATGACGTCACCCTCGACCTTTCGGCGGTGCCGGGCGAGCCGGGCGGCATCGCCCGCACCAGCGTCGCCTCGGTCAGCGCCGCGCCCGCGCCCGCCGAACCGCCCAAGCCGAAGACCTCGACGACGACGGCCCGTCCCAAAGCCGCGGCCGCCGCCAACGCGGGTGGTTCATCGCCGGCCTCCGACACGCCACCCGCCGATCCGCCGGCGGCCTCCACGCCGCCGGCGCCAGCCAAGACCGCTGACGCCGCGGGCAAGGTGAAGAACTGCGCCGAGGACTACGATCCCTCCTCCACCGAGCATGTGGAGGTGCTTCCGCTGATCATGACCGACCAGTTGGAGCGATCCACCGAGGAATCGGTCGCCCAAATGGCCTCGCAGCTCGGCCTGGCGGCCAAGGGCGGCCTCAACGTCTTCGGCGTCAATCTGGCCGGCGGCGCTGACCGGCAGCAGTCACATGACGAACTGGCCCAGCGCTACAACAGTCTCTACACCCTATCGCGGGTCAATGACCGCACCCTGCAGATCCGCTTCGGGGCCAAATACCTGGGCGGCGCCTATGAAACCGTGTCGCTGAACCACATCGTCACCTTTGTCGTTCTGGTGCCGGAGCACTGGGTCAAGGGCCACACCTGCAGCCTCGACTTTCTCGGGCGCGCCCAGGTGACCGACGCGCGCACGGGCCAGCGCCTGCCGCTGACCAGCCCGGCCCACCTGCTGCAGGATGCCCTGCAACGGCGGGAATATTCCCAGATCTACGCCGACCTGAAGCTGGCCTGCGATCGGCGCCTCAATTGCGTTGGCATGCGAGATTCAGACCTCAACTCGCGGGAAAGTTATCTGCAAGCGCTGGCCCGGCGTGGCGACTATCCGACCTTTGAGCGCGTCGCTCTGGCGCCGTTCCTGTGCCCGGGCGATCGAACCGGCACGGCGCTCCAGGACGACGGGACCTGCAAGCGGCCGATCTATCAGGACCCTGCGGCGGCGGCGGAAATGGCGCCCTACCTGCCGGAAGTGCGCGGCCTGTTCATGGACTTGCAGATGGTCTCCAACGACGGCCTGGTCTCGACGTCCAAGCCGTTGCCCCAATGGCAGGAGCCGCAATGGCCGGTGGATCAGGTGGCCGTGGTGACCGGCGATGACAACGGCTCGCAGATCCGTCTGGCGGGCGGACGGCGACTGGACGCTGACAGCATGACGGCCCGCTTGACCGATCTGACCACGCTGGACTCGCGGCCGGCCGGGCTGGTGGCGACCAGCTTTGCGGTCAGCGGCAACAACCTGGTTATCAATTTCCCATCCCTGAAGATCTTCGGCGGCCCCGACAATCTGTCAGCGCAAAAAGCCCGGCTCATCATCGACACCGACTGTGGGGCGGCTTGCAGCTGCTACATGCCTCCACCCGTCGTGGCCGAGCCGATCGAACCCAAGAAAGACGCAACGGCGATCAAACCTCAGGGGGCCTCGCCTGCGCCAGCCGCCACTGGCTCGGCCCCCGCGGCCGTCCCGCCAGTCCCTCCTCCGGCGGCGCCAGCGGCGGACCTCGGCGTGGGCGAAGCCAAGGGGCACGCGGCCTTCACGTGCCAGATGATCTATCAGCCGGTGGTCATCGGCGCACAGCCCGCGGTCGGCAAGACCCCCGCGACCGGATCGGCCGGCGGCCGGGGCGCCGCCATCGCCGCGGCCGTCGCCGAACTGCGCCCGGCGGTCACCGTTTTGGCGGTGGACCTCAATTCCGGTCACCGGGCCTCGGTGCTGATGGACATTACTTTCGCCAAGAACGCCTCGTCCCTGACTCTGAACGCCAGCGGCAACGCCGAACTGCTGACCGTCGATGGA
>CAZJBC010000105.1:0-9316 GCA_964543805.1 uncultured Brevundimonas sp. | reverse complement strand
CCCCCAAATGCGCCAGCACCCGGTCAGCGTGGGCCTTGTCGGCATTGGTGAAAATCAACCGCCGGCCAGGCAGGCGCATCAGGCCTTCGCGCAGGGCCGGATCGACGGGAATCGTGTCCAGCGGCACATCGTGAACCTCGTCCAGAAAGTCGCCGGGGTGGATGTCGTGGGTCTTGATCAGGCCGGCCAGGGTCGTGCCGTGCTCACGCAGATATTTTTCCCGAAGTGCGAACGCCTCATCGAACGGCAGGCCGGTGATCCGCGCCACCACGCCCGTCATCTTCTGCTCGATCTCGCCCATGAAGCCGGACTCAAGCGGGTAGAGGGTGTTGTCCAGATCGAACAGCCAGCTGTTGATGTGGGTCAGGTCCGGCGTCATGCCCGGATCAGGGTGCCCGCGCCGTGTTCGGTGAACAGTTCGGTCAACATGGCGTGGGGCCTGCGCCCGTCCAGGATGACCACGGCCTCGACCCCGGCGTCCACCGCCTGGATGGCCGTCTCCAGCTTGGGGATCATGCCGCCGGAAGCCACGCCCGAGCCGATGGCGTCGAACGCCTCTTTTACTGTCATGGACCGGATCAGGTTGCCGTCCTTGTCCAGCACGCCCGCCACATCGGTCAGCAGCAACATGCGCTTGGCCCGCAGCGCGCCCGCCATGGCGCCGGCCACGGTGTCGGCGTTGATGTTGTAGGTCTCGCCGGCTTCCGACACGCCGATCGGGGCGATCACCGGGATATAGTCCTCATCGGCGTAGATCAGGGCTTCGATCAATTTCGGATCGACCTTCTTCGGTTCGCCCACGAACCCGAGGTCAATCACCCGCTCGATGTTGGAGTCCGGGTCCTTCTTGGTGCGCCGCGCCTTGGTGACGGTGATCATCCGCGCGTCCTTGCCCGACAAGCCGACGCCCCGCACATCGGCTTCCTGGCCGGCGCGGTTGATCCAGTGGACGATTTCCTTGTTGATGGCGCCCGACAGCACCATTTCGGCGACCTCCATGGTGTCGGCGTCGGTCACCCGCAGCCCGTCGACGAAGGTCGATTTGACGCCCGATTTTTCCAGCATGCGCGAAATCTGCGGCCCGCCGCCGTGCACGATGACCGGGTGCAGGCCGAGCAGCTTGAGCAGGACCGCATCGGCCGCAAACAGCTTGGCGACCTGCTCGTCGCCCATGGCGTGGCCGCCGTATTTGATGACTACGGTTTCGCGGTCATAGATCTGGATATAGGGCAGGGCTTCGGCCAGGGTCTTGGCCGTGGCCCAGCCGGGCTCCGCATCAACAGTGGCGTCGGTCATCTTGCCCCCAGGGAGCCGCAATCAAAGGCGGCTCCCCGATAGAGCAAGCGGTCGGGGTTGTCACGCCCAGCGCGGATCTTCCGGCGTGATCTTCTCGACCCCGCCTTCATCATCCACATCATCGCCGGTGTGAACGTCGCGTTGTCGGGCCAGATCGCGCGCGCCGACGCCCAGGCCCAGTTCGCGGCCCCTGGAAACCTCGATGTCCGACGGATCGTAGTTGGTCTCCGCCGCATCCTTCTGCGGCGCGTTGGCGGCCGCCTCGTCGGTGATTTCCAGGTCGTCCGGCTGGTCGTCAAAGCTGGCGGGATTGATGTCGGTCTCGGGCATGGGGTTCTCCTTGCCCAATCAACAGATGCCGGGGGCGGTGGTTCCAGCGTGCGTGCTTCGAGACGCGCTCATGCGAGCGCTCCTCAGCATGACGACTACTTTTGCACGCCCAATAACTCCGTCATCCTGAGGAGCCCGCGCCGCGGGCGTCTCGAAGGACGCAGGGGCGGCTGTGCAAGCGCTCGTTCTTTTCAGAAACCGCGGACCAGTCTAACCCCTGAACCATGCCCACCCTGCGCGCCGCCTATGACCGCAAAGTCGCCAACGGGAACCTGCGCGCCGATCCGTGCCAGGACGAGGCCCTGGCCGCGCTCACCCGCCTCAACGCCGATCTGGCCGCCTCGGCGCCGTCGCTGTTCCGCAAGGCGGCTCCCGTGCGCGGCGTCTATCTCTGGGGGCCGGTGGGGCGGGGCAAGTCGATGGTGATGGACCTGTTCTTCGCCACCGCTCCGGAGAAGAGCAAGCGCCGGGTCCACTTCCAGACCTTCATGCAGGAGGTCCACCGCCTGATCGACGCCTGGCGCAAGGGCGATCCCGCCGCGCGCAAGGTCCGGTTCGGCCAGGCCAAGGGTGATGATCCCGTCGCCCCCACCGCCGACGTCATCGCCCGCGAAGGCCGCCTGCTCTGTTTCGACGAACTGCAGGTCTCCGACATCGCCGACGCCATGATCCTGGGCCGCCTGTTCGAGGCCCTGTTCGCCCGGGGCGTCGTGCTGGTCGCCACCAGTAACCGGCCGCCCGACGACCTCTACAAGAACGGCCTGAACCGCGAGCTCTTCACCCCCTTCATCGCCATGCTGAAGGACAAGATGGAGGTCGTCGCAGTGCGCGGGCCGAACGACTATCGCCTCGACCGTCTGCGCGGCCATTCCACTTATTTCTCGCCGGTCACTGCCGAGACCGAGGCCGCGTTTGACGCGTTCTGGAACGAGATGCTGGAAGGCGCGCCCGAGACCGGCGCGACCATCGAGGTGCTGGGCCGCAAGACCCATCTGCCGCGCGCCGCCGGCGGCTTCCTGCGCGCCCAGTTCGCCAGCCTCTGTGATCAGGCCTTGGGCGCCAACGACTACCTGGCCATCGCTGAGCAGTTTCACACGGTGTTCCTCGAACACGTTCCGGTCCTCGGTCCCGAACGCCGCAGCGCCGCCAGACGTTTCGTCAACCTGATCGACGCGCTCTACGAGGCCAATGTGAAACTCGTCGTCCTGGCCGAAGCCGAGCCCGACGCCCTCTATCCGGCCGGAGAGGGGCATTTCGAGTTCGAACGCACGGCCTCACGCCTGCACGAGATGCGGTCGGAGGACTATCTGGCCCGGGTCAGGGATTGACTTGCACTAATGTAGATATGTGGCTACTTTTAGTTTCATGACCACCTCAAAACTCTCTGCCCGCGATTTCAATCAGGACACCAGCCGCGCCAAGCGCGCGGCCAATGACGGGCCGGTGATCATCACCGAACGCGGCAAGCCGACGCATGTCCTGATGACTATGGCTGAATACGAGCGACTGTCAGGGGGAGAGATGAGCCTCCTTGAGGCGATCGCCGATCCGTCCGCGGACTTTGATTTTGATTTTCCGCGCCTCGATAACATGGGCTTTAAGCCTGTCGACTTTGATTGATGTATCTGCTCGACACCAACATCATTTCCGAGTTGAGGCGGCCGGAGCGCGCCGGCGAGGGTCTTAGGGCCTTCGCCGCGGGAACGCCAAGGACCCAGATCCACCTGTCGGTCGTGACCCTCATGGAGATTGAGATCGGTGTGTTGCGGGCCGAGCGTAGGGACCCCTCACAGGCGGCGGTCATCCGGGCGTGGCTGACGGACCAAATCCTCCCGCGGTTCAAAGGGCGCATTTTTCCCGTCGATGCGCCGGTGGCGCTGCGTTGTGTGGCCCTTCACGTGCCCGATCCCCGTTCCGACCGCGACGCCTTCATCGCCGCCACCGCCCTGGTCCACGGTTTGACCGTCGTGACCCGGAACGTCGCCGACTTCGCGCCGACGGGGGTCGCGCTGATCAACCCCTGACAGGCGTCATGGCGCGCGCCAGGTCGGCTTTGTCCGCCGCCGTCAGGTCCAGGCCCGCCGCCGCCGTCAGGTCCAGGCCCGCCGCCGCCGTGAACTGGGCGCGGGCCTCGGCCGTCTTGCCCTGTTTGGCCAGCGCTTCGCCCCACAGCAGGTGATTGCGGCCCCAGCGGGGAGCGTATTTGTCGGCCTCGGCGAATTTGGCGGCGGCGCCTTTGGCGTCACCTTGTTTCAGCAGCGCCTCGCCCCACACCTCCAGCGGGTCGGCGAAGTGGGGGCCTTTGCGGTTGGCGGCTGTCGCCTTGGCGATGGCGCCGGCCGCATCGCCACGCGCCAGCAACGCCTGCGCCCATTCGGCTTCGGCGAACGGCAGGCTCGGGCCTTGCCGGGCGGCTTCAGCGTACCAGTGGTCGGCGCCGGCGCTATCGCCCGCCAGCACCGCGATGGCGGCGCGCACCCTCACGCATCCGTAGCAATCCAGCGGCGTCTGACCGATCAGGGCCTTCGCCTCATCCATCCGCCCCATATGGGCGAGCGCCTCGGCCTTGCCGGGCCAGAACAGCACCGGCGCACTGTTCACGGCCGAGCTTAGACCACGAGCCACCGTCAGGTTCGGCCAGGCCGCCTCAACGCCTGCCAGCTGCTGGAGTACCCCGGCCCAATCGCCTTCCGCCTGGCGTACATAGGTATTGGGCTGGACGTTGAACACGCCTCGCAACAATCCCATCAACGCCCCATCGTCCTGGCCTGGCCCCAACAGGGCGCGGGCGGCGCCGGGGTCGTGACTACGGGCCAGATAGCCGGCCTGAAACATCGGCGCCGAGGTTCGCAGACCGTTGATGTCGTTCGGCAGAGTCGGGGCGCGGCTGATCTCGGTGATGGCCGCGCGATAGTCGCCTGTGATGGAGGCGAGGATGGCCCGGTCGGATAGTATCTCTCCCCGGGCCGCGACTTCGGAGACGCCGCCGTGGTCGCGGCGTCCAAGCGTCTCGAGCGCCCGAGAATAACTGCCCAGCCTTTGCTCCTGGAGTCCCAGGTCGTCCTGGGCGCTGCCGCGATTTTCCCAGGCGACGGTCAGGTTGGGGTCCAGACGCAGGGCCTGGTTGATAAGGTCAAGCCTGGCTGTTTCATTCGCGGCGGATCGCGACATTCCGAGCGTAGCCCAGGGGCGTTCCGCCAACGGTCCATCGGTCGCAAGCCGAGCATAAACCACCCTTGATTCGTCTTGCCGGTTGACGTCCGGGTTTCGGAGCCAGACTGCATAGCGATAGGGCTGGGTGTCCTCGAACACGTTTTCGGCGGCGGTCTGGATCAGCGCGTCCAGGTTCGCTTCCGGGCCGGCATGGCCTCGCGCCGGAATGGCCCCCACCCGCGCCGCGACCGTCAGACCGGTCGTGGAGGTGCGATAGATCTCACCGTCGATGACGGTCTGATGGCCCAGCCACTGGACCAGCATGCGTTGCAGATCGCCAATGGAGACGCCGGTCTCGGGGATCTCGACCTTGATATCGGTGGTCCAGTTGTTGGCGTAGGTGCTGGCCGCGCGCGCCGACTGTACCGAATTCTGCATGGTGGTCAGGTCGTCCAGCAGCTTGCTCGCCACCACCTTGCCGGTGATCCCCCGCGCGGCCAGGTCCGGCGGCACGGTAAAGGCCTCGATGACCAGACCCCTCGCGTGGGCCGCGCTCCAGACCATGACGCCCGCGCCGATGGCGATGGCCAGGCCGACAACCATGGTCAGCAGTTGCAGACCGACCTTCAGCCGTTCGCTGAAGAACTTCAGCCGCCCGTGACGGTGCTGCAGTTCTCGCTCTTCGTGCAGATGCTCCATCTGCAGGTCGACCAGTCGAGCCTGTTTTTCCAGGAACGCGGCGGCCTTTGCGTTGATCTCACTCGAATGGGTCGTGCGGCCCAGCGCCACGGCTACGGCGGCGCCGCTGGTGTCGGGACGCGCGGCGCTCTCACCGCCGGATTCCGCGTCCGGCTCCTTGCCGCCGTGCTCAGCCACTTCGCCGATCCCCCCAGAACAACGTTATGGGTAGCCCGGCCAAAGCCTTGCCGCAACGAAAACAGAGCGCTGTTTACAACCTTGCGCCTTTAGTGCGCGTCCAGCACCTGGTGCAGCACGCGCTCCAGTTCGCCCAGCATGAAGGGCTTGCGCAGGGACGGGCGGTCGCGCCAGGGCTCGGGCATGCCGCCGGCGTCATAGCCGGTCGAGAAGATGAAGGGGGTTTCGGTCTTGGCCAGAGCCTCGGCGACCGGATAGCTTGTCTGGCCGGCGACATTGACGTCCAGCACCGCCAGGTCGATGCCGCCCTGGGCCGCGATCCGCTCCAGCGCCTCGTCCATGCGCGCGTAGGGGCCAACGACCTGACAACCCAGTTCTTCCAGCATGTCTTCGATCATCATTGCAACCAGCACCTCGTCCTCCAGGACAAGTATGCGCGCGCCGCTAAGTCCGCGGACAGGATTACTCATGGTTGTGCGCCTTTCCCCATGTGAAACGCCCCCTTGCATACTCCGGTTCCGGTTGGCCGCGCAAAGGGCAAGTTACCCGGAACCTTCGTTGACAGCCGGGGCGTGCGGCTTAAAAGCAGGGCCAATCGCTTCGGGTCGAGTTGCAAGGAGCATGGCATGGCCGAGGCGCCGGAAAGACCTCTTTCCCCCCACCTGTCGATCTGGCGCTGGCACGTCACCATGGCCAGTTCGATCTTT
Organism: uncultured Brevundimonas sp.; assembly: GCA_964543805.1. Lineage (GTDB taxonomy): Bacteria > Pseudomonadota > Alphaproteobacteria > Caulobacterales > Caulobacteraceae > UBA5005. Next base: position 2,954 of record CAZJBC010000105.1, on the reverse strand, counting down.
CACCGGGTCACGGGGGTGGCGCTCTATGTCGGCGCCCTGATTGCGGCCGGATGGGCTGTTTCGCTGGCGGGCGGGTCCCTGAGCTACAGCGCCTACACCAGCCTGCTGGGCACGCTGCTGGGCAAGCTGGTGCTGTTCGGCCTGACGGTGTCAATCCTCTATCATCTGGCCAACGGCATCCGGCATCTGGTGTGGGACTCCGGCAAGGGCTTTGATCTGAGACTGGCCGACGCCTCAGCCATCGCCGCCTTTGTGTTTTCCATTCTCGCGGCCGTGCTCATCTGGGTCATCGGCTTCAATATCGGAGCGGTCCGTTGAGCGGCGGGTTTCGCACCGACCATTCGCGCGCCCGCGGCCTGGGCTCGGCCAAGCATGGCGCCGGTCACTGGATCGCCGAGCGGGTCAGCTCCATCGCCCTGGCGCCGCTGTCGCTGTGGGCCGTTTACGCGGGCCTGGGCCTGGCGCGGTCGGACTATCAGACGGCGGCCGCCTGGCTGCACCGTCCGCTCAATGCGGTCCTGGTCTGCCTGCTGTTCCTGACGGCCTTCTGGCACATGCATGCCGGCATGCGCGTCATCATCGAAGACTATATCCACAAGACCTTCGGCAAGGTCGCGCTTCTGATCCTCAATCTCTTCGTCTGCGTTCTGGCGGGCGGGCTCGGCGTGTTTGCGGTGCTCAAGGTCGCGTTTATCGGCGGAGCATACTGATGTCGGCCTATGAGTTCATCGATCACACTTTCGACGTGGTGGTGGTCGGGGCCGGCGGCTCGGGCCTGCGCGCGGCGCTGGGCGCAGCCCAGAGCGGCCTGAAAACCGCCTGCATCAGCAAGGTCTTCCCGACCCGCAGTCACACGGTCGCGGCGCAAGGGGGCATTTCGGCTTCGCTCGGCAATATGAGCGAGGATGACTGGCGCTGGCACATGTACGACACCGTCAAGGGGTCGGACTGGCTGGGCGACCAGGACGCCATCGAATACCTGGTGCGCAACGCGCCCGCCGCCGTCTATGAGCTCGAGCACTGGGGCGTGCCGTTTTCCCGCACGCCGGAAGGCAAGATCTATCAGCGCGCCTTTGGCGGCATGACCAAGAACTATGGCGAAGGCCCCATCCAGCGCACCTGCGCGGCGGCCGACCGCACGGGCCACGCCATGCTGCACACCATGTACGGCAAGGCCCTGTCCAAATCCTGCGAGTTCTTCATCGAGTACTTTGCGCTCGACCTGATCATGGACGACGAAGGCGTCTGCCGCGGCGTCACCGCCTGGAAGCTTGACGACGGCACTATGCACCGTTTCCGAGCCCAGACCGTGGTGCTGGCCACCGGCGGCTACGGCCGGGCCTACTTCAGCGCCACCTCCGCCCACACCTGCACCGGCGACGGCAACGCCATGGTGCTGCGGGCCGGCCTGCCGCTGCAGGACATGGAGTTCGTCCAGTTCCACCCGACGGGCATCTATGGAGCCGGCTGCCTGATCACCGAAGGCGCGCGCGGCGAGGGCGGGTACCTCACCAACTCGGAAGGCGAGCGGTTCATGGAGCGCTATGCGCCGACCGTGAAGGACCTGGCTTCCCGCGACGTCGTCTCCCGCGCCATGACCATGGAAATCCGCGAGGGCCGGGGCGTGGGGCCTTTGAAGGACCACATCTTCCTGCACCTGGACCACCTGGATCCGAAGATCCTGCACGAGCGGCTGCCGGGTATTTCCGAGACCGCCAAGATCTTCGCTGGCGTCGACGTGACGAAAGAGCCGATCCCGGTGCTGCCGACCGTCCACTACAACATGGGCGGCATACCGACGAACTTCTACGGCGAGGCTGTGACCCGCAAGGGCAAGGATCCCGACGCGGTGATCCCGGGCCTGATGGCGGTGGGCGAGGCGGCATGCGTTTCGGTGCACGGCGCCAATCGCCTGGGTTCCAACAGCCTGATCGACCTGGTGGTGTTCGGCCGCGCCGTCGGCATGCGCTGCGCCGATCAGTTGAAACAGGGCGCCACCCAGCCGGAGCTGAAGCCTTCGCAGACCGACGCCCACATCGCCCGCTTCGACCGCTTCCGCAACGCCAGTGGCGGGACCAAAACCGCCGCCCTGCGCCTGGAAATGCAAAAGGCCATGCAGGAAGACGCCGCCGTCTATCGCACCGGCCCGACGCTGGCCAAGGGCGTCGAACGCATCGGCGAGGTCCGCAAGAAAGCCGCCGACATCCAGGTCACCGACCGCGGCCTGATCTGGAACACCGACCTGGTGGAGACCCTCGAGTTCGACAACCTGCTGGACCAGGCGACGGTGACCATCGCCGGCGCCCTGAACCGTCAGGAATCGCGCGGCGCCCAGGCCCGCGAGGACTTCCCCGACCGCGACGACGTCAACTGGATGAAGCACACCCTGGCCTGGTGCGATTCGTCCTCCGGCAAGGTCAAGCTCGACTACCGTCCGGTGCACACCTACACGCTCACCAAGGACATCGAGTACATCAAGCCCAAGGCGCGGGTTTACTGATCCCGCCGATGAGCGGCGATCAACCCTTCGGGACCTATGCCCCCACTGGCTGGCGCAAGCGCCTGATCGCCTTCGTGCGCGCAACGCCCGTCCTGCGCCGCGGATCGTTCCGTCCCAAATGGGCGAAGCTGCTGGGCGCCGGTCCTTTCGACGTCGAGCGCGACGGCGCCAGGATGCGGCTGCACCTGGACACCAACCCCATCGAATGGGGCGCGTTGCTGATGCCGGGCTACGAAGGGCCCGAGCGGGCGTTCCTGGCGGCGGGCCTGAAGGACGGCGATACACTGATCGATATCGGCGCCAATTTCGGCTTCTACGCCCTGACGCTCGCGCCGAAAGTCGGCAAGGCGGGCAAGGTCATCGCCATCGAGGCCGATCCCAAGGTACAGACCCGCGTCGCCGAAAACGCCCGCCTGAATGACTTCCCGCAATTGTCGGTGGTGCTGGCCGCCGC
>CAZJBC010000104.1:0-9377 GCA_964543805.1 uncultured Brevundimonas sp. | reverse complement strand
CTGGCCCTCTTCGACCGGCTGGAGAAGGACACCAATTCAGGGCTCAACGACATTTTTCAGAGCCCTCGCGCCGATCAGGTCTTCGTCGCCAACCTCTATCGCCAGGACCTGCCGTTTCCGGGCATCACCTCGCAGGTCAGCCTGATCTACAACCGCAACCGCGAGGCCGGCGACATCCACAAGGACGACAACGGCTTTCCGGTGCGCCCGGCCCTGATCGGGAACCTGAGGGCGCGGGACTATGACATCGCCTATCTGGGGTACAATGCGGACGGTCATATTGATCGGATCAATCTGACGGCCTCGGCCTGGGGCGCCTTTGGCCAGGACCGCAACAGCATCTTCACCGGCAAGCCGGCCCAGGTGCGCGCCTATTTTCTGGCCGCCGAGCCGTCCTATGATTTCAGCTGGATCCGCGTGCGGGGCTCGGCCCTCTACGCTTCGGGCGACAAGAACCCCTACGACAATGTCGAGGGCGGCTTTGACGCCATCTATGAGAACCCGCTCTTCGCCGGGGACGACACCAGCTACTGGATCCGCCAGTCGATCCCCTTCGCCGGCGGCGGGCGGGAGGTGGCCCTGTCGGGGCGCAACGGCCTGCTCAATGACCTGCGCTCGTCCAAGGACGAGGGCCAGTCGAACTTCAACAATCCGGGCACGGTGCTGCTCGGCGGCGGCGGCGATATCGACCTGACCCCGACCCTGCGCCTCAGCCTCAACGTCAACCACCTGGCCTTCGCCGACACCTCGATTGTGCAGGTGCTGCGCAACGAAGGCTCGATTTCGAGGGACATCGGCTGGGACTATTCGGTCTCGACCATCTGGCGGCCGAAGATGACCCAGAACATCATCTTCCGCGCCTCGGCGGCGATCCTGTCGCCCCAGGCCGGGTTCGGCGATCTGTTCGCCAACAAGGGCCACGATGCGACCTACTACTCCATCCTGCTGAACGCGGTGGCGGCCTTCTAGGGATGAAGATCAAGGCGGCCATCGGACTGGTGTTGAGTACGGGGCTTTTAGCCCTGGTGGGCCCCATGCGCCTGGCCGCTCAGGAAGGCGCCCTCCCCGTCGCCCGCACCTATGTCACCGCGCCCGCCGCCGTGCAGGGCGAGAGCCGCGAACGGGCCCAGGCCGCCAGCGCCGGCTGCATCAGCTGCCATACCGCCTCCGACGCGCCGAGCATGCACGTCTCGCAAGCCGTCGTTCTGGGCTGCGCCGATTGCCATGGCGGCGATGCGACCGTCACGGCCGAAGCGGGTCTGGCCAAGACCGACCCGCACTATGCCGCCTTGCGCGACCGGGCCCATGTGCTGCCGCGCTATCCGGCCGACTGGCGTTATCCCAGTTCGGCCAATCCGAAGGAAAGCTACACCCTGCTGAACCGCGAGGCCCCGCAGTTCATCCGCTTCGTCAATCCGTCCGACTACCGCGTGGTGCGCGAGGCCTGCGGCGCCTGTCACCTGGACATGATCCAGAAGGCCGAGCGCTCGCTGATGGCCACCGGCGCCATGTTGCTGGGCGGGGCCAGCTACAACAACGGCATCCTGCCTTTCAAGACCTACATTCTGGGCGAGTCCTACACTCGCGACGGCCAGCCGGCGAAGATCCTGTCCGCCGGCAATCCGGCCGGAACGGTGACGCCCGAACAGGCCGCCCACGGCGCCCTGACCAGCCTGGTTCCCCTACCCGCCTGGCAGACCACGCCGCCGGCCGACATTTTCCGGGTCTTCGAGCGCGGCGGGCGCAATATCGGCGCCCAGTTTCCGGAGATCGGCCTGCCCGACGCCACCGGCGAGCTGCAGCGACTGGAAGAGCCCGGCCGGCCCGACATCCGCCAGTCCAACCGCGGCCCCGGCACCGGCCTGCGCGTCGCCATCCCGGTGCTCAACATCGCCAAGACCCGGCTGAACGATCCCCTGATGTGGTTCATGGGCACCAACGACCAGCCGGGCGATTACCGCACCTCAGGCTGCGCGGCCTGCCACGTGGTCTACGCCAACGACCGCGACCCAATGCACAGCCTGACCTACGCGCAGTATGGACGAGACGGCCAATCGATCACAGCCGATCCCACAATAGACAAGACCGAGAGCGGCCATCCGCTACGGAACGCCTTCACCCGCTCGATCCCCTCGTCCCAGTGCATGAACTGCCACATGCACCAGCCGAACATGTTCCTGAACTCATACTACGGCGACACCATGTGGGACTACGAGGCGGACGCTCCTTTCATGTGGCCCAAGGACCAGGCCTATCCGACCGATGATCAGGTGCGGAAGGTGCTGGACCGCAACCCCGAGGGCGCGGCGCCGCGCGGTCTGTGGGCGAATCTCGATTTCCTGCGCAATGTCTTCGACCTCAATCCGAAACTGAAGGACACCCAGTTCGCCGACTATCACGGCCACGGCTGGAATTTCCGCGCGGTGTTCAAGCGCGACCGGCACGGCAACCTGCTGGACGCCGATGGCAAGATCGTCGCCAACGACGATCCGGAAAAGTGGCGGCTGAAGGGTCAGGCCGCCTTCCCGACCGTCGGGACCAATCCCGGCAAGGCCGTGCAGATGATGGACATCCACGCGCAGATGGGCATGCAGTGCGCCGACTGCCACTTTGCCCAGGACGCTCACGGCTCGGGCCTGATCGTTGGAGAGGTGGCCAACGGGGTGGAGATCAGCTGCCGCGACTGTCACGGCACGACCAGCGCCTATCCCACCCTGCGCACCTCCAATGTCGCGGCCAGCAAGACCGGCACGGACCTGACCTTGCTGCGCAATCCCGACGGCAAGAAGCGGTTCGAGTGGGTGGAAAAGGACGGCCGCCGGGTGCTGATCCAGCGCTCCATCGTCGATCCCTCGCTGGAGTGGGAGGTCTCGCTGGTCAAGGACTCCGTCGATCCGGCCAGCCCCAAGTTTAACATCAAGGCCGCCCGGGCCAAGCTGATGAGCAAGGCCGCCGCCGACGGAACCCAGTTCCGCTGGGGGCTGGGCGTGGCCAAAACAGACCTGGCCCATGGCGATTCCGACATGGAATGCTTCACCTGTCACACCTCGTGGACGCCATCCTGCGCCGGGTGTCACCTGCCGATCGAGGCCAACTGGAAGACCGAGGCGCACCACAACGAGGGCGAAACCACCCGCAACTACGCGACCTACAATCCCCAGGTCGCGCGCGACGACATGTTCCAGCTGGGCCTGCACCAGACGTCGAAGGGCAACAAGATCGTGCCCGTGCGCTCGTCCTCGGCCCTGGTGCTGTCCTCGACCAACATCAACCGCGACCGCATCTATGTGCAGCAGCCGCCGATCTCGGCCGCCGGCTTTTCCAGTCAGGCCTTCGCGCCGCACTTTGCCCACACGGTGCGCAAGACCGAGACCAAGACCTGCGACGACTGTCACGTTTCCGAGGCCAACAACAACAACGCCATCATGGCCCAGCTGCTGCTGCAGGGAACAGGCTCGGTCAATTTCATCGGCCTGCACGCCTGGCTGGGCCTCGACCAGGGCCTTGAGGCGGTGCGGGTCACCGAGTGGGACGAGCCTCAGGCGGTGTTCGGCTCCTACCTGCAGCGCTACGCCTATCCCGACTATTACAAACAGCATGTCGAGCGGAATAGGCGCGAGCTGATCGACTGGCGGCGCGGCAAGCCCGGCCTGCGACTGCTCAGTTCAGCCAGGGATGTCGAAGATATCCGCAACGAGACTCAAGCCACGAGCGACGCGGCCCGCTGCGTCCAGCTGCGCGGCGAATATCTCTATGTGGCCGAGGGCAAAGGCGGCTTCCGCGTCTATGACGTGGCTTCCATCGCCAACAAGGATGTCTCCAAACGCATCCTGACCGCGCCGTTCTCGCCGCTGGGGGACGACGCCCATGTGGCGACCAAGAACGCCACCTGCATGGCCCTGCCCACCGACCAGCCCATCGCCCCCCAGCGCAGCACGCCCGCCAATCGCGCCGCCAACCAGGAACAGGCTTTCCACGCCATCTATAACTATGCGGCCATCACCGACGCCGAAGAGGGGCTGATCCTGGTCGATATCAACACCTTCGCCGACGGCGAGCCGCGCAACAATTTCCTGCGCCGGGCGGTGACCTGGAACCCGAACGGGGTGCTGAAGGGCGCCCGGCACATCACCCTGGCCGGCTCCTTCGCCTATATCGCCGCCGACGCGGGCCTGGTGACAGTCGACCTGGAAGACCCGCTGCATCCCAAACTGGCCTCGGTCGTCGCCTTGCCCGACGTGCGGGCCAGCGCAGTGCAGTTCCGTTATCTGTTCGCCACCACATCGCGCGGCGTCGAGGTGCTGGACATCACCCGCATGGCCCAGCCCAGGATCGTGCCCGGCGCCGTCATTCCCCTGGCCGACGCCCACCGCATCTATGTGGCCCGCACCTACGCCTATGTGGCGGCGGGCGCGGAGGGCCTGGCGATCATCGATGTCGAGCGGCCGGAAGCGCCGCGGCTCTATCAGAAATTTACCGCGGGCGGGGTGCTGAACGATGCCCGCGACGTGGTCATCGGCTCGACCAACGCTTCGCTGTTCGCCTATGTCGCCGACGGCAAGAACGGTATGAAGGTTCTGCAGCTGACCAGTCCCGAGAGCCAGCCGAATTTCTACGGCTTTTCGCCGGCGCCGAAGCCCGAGCTGATCGCCTGGGCGAAAACGCCCACGCCGGCCATCGCGATTTCGCGCGGCCTGGACCGCGACCGGGCCGTCGACGAGACCGGCGGCCAGGTCGCCGTCACCGGACGCCTTGGCTCGCGCCCCCTGAACCGGGCCGAGATGGAAAAGTTCTTCATCGACCGCAACGGCCGGCCCTACCAGGTGAGCAATACGCCGGACCCAGGCAGGATGGTCCCGGCAGGCGCAAGGATCGCGGGCCGCTAGGCCTTCGCGGCCTTCCGCTCCTCAATCACGTGATCCAGGAACCGTTTCATGCCCGCATCGTGCCGGGCCAGCACCTTGCGCTCGGCGACCCATTCGAAGTGGGTCAGGAACCGGCCGTCGCGCCACTGGTGCAGGGCGAAGGCCGGCTGGCCCAGTTCGATCAGCGGCCGGCTATCGCCTGCGGCCAGATCCATATCTTTCAGGGTCAGGACCAGATCGGGCGCGATCGAGGGGGCGACGATCAGGGTCGCGCCGGCGAAGGGTGTGGCGATGGGGCGGTGCATGTGGCCGCTGATCAGGGTTCCGACCTGGGGGTGGCGCGAGACGACGGAAAGCAGTCGCTGGATCCACGGCTCGCCGGGCAGGGCTCCCATCCAGGGAATGCCGGTATCGACCGGCGGGTGATGCAGGGCGATCAGGGTCTGGCGATGGGGCTCGGCGGCCAGGGTCCTGTCCAGCCAGGCGGCGCGGGTCTCGCAAAATCCGGCGCCGTGCAGGCCTTCTTCCAGGGTGTCGAGCACGATGATGCGCACCGGGAAATCCTCCAGCACATACTGGATGAAGCCGTCCGGACCCGGCGGGACGGTGAAGGCCTGACGAAATTCGGTCCGGTCGTCGTGGTTGCCGGGCAGGACAAAGGCCGGAAAAGGCAGGCGGCCGAGGGCCTCGCGGACCCGCTGGTAAGACTCTGGCGCGGCCTTGTCCGACAGATCGCCGGTGGCCAGCACCAGATCGGGGCGCACATCCAGCGCGATCAGGGCCTCGATCACCGCATCCAGCCGGCGCTGATTGAGCTCGCGCGGATTGCCGGGCTCGAACCCGATGTGCAGGTCCGTGATCTGGGCGATCAGCATGGACGGTAAGGCTCCAACCCCCTGTTGCCAGCAACCTTAGCGGGGCGCGGGCAGGCGCGCTACTTCTCGGTCGCCTGATAGACGCCGTCCCAGCCCGCCCCCGGCGGCGAGGCGCGGCAGGCGTCGATGCGTCCTGCATAGAAGGCGGCCAGTTTCGTCAGGCCATAGGCGGCGGCATGGGGCTCGAAGGCATCCAGCGCAGCCTGGGCGTCGTTCCAGTCCTGGGCCCGATAGGCCGCGATCATCCGGGCCCAGATTTCCGAGGCGGCCCTGAAATCAGCCGATTGCGCCAGGTCCGGCGCGCCCAGCAATGCGAACAGGCGCTCCGGCGCATCGCGGCCGACGACGCGGACCTTGTCGATTTCGATCAGCGCGAAGTCGGTGATGCGTTCCGCCATCTCAGCGCCCAGCGCGATGGGCACGCCATAGACCTTGGTCAGGCCTTCGATGCGCGAAGCCAGGTTCACCGTATCGCCGATCAGCGAATAGTTCAGTCGCTGGGCCGAGCCCATGTTGCCGACGCAGCAGGGGCCGGTGTTGAGGCCGATGCCGATCTTCACCTCGCCCGGCCAGACCTTGCCGGCTGCGCCGACATTGGTCGCATTGAGGACGGCCAGCTGCTCGACCATGTCCAGGGCGGCCAGGGCGGCGTTGCGCGAATGCTCGGCATCATCCAGCGGCGCGTTCCAGAAGGCCAGGATGGCATCGCCAATATATTTGTCGATCGTCGCTTTGCGGCCCAGCAGGACCTTGGTCATGGGCGTGAGGAACTCGATCAGGAAGCCAATGATCTGCTGCGGCGACAGGCTTTCCGAAATGCGCGAGAACGAGCGGATGTCGCAGAACATCACCGTCATGTCCCGCTCCTCGCCGCCCAGCTCCAGCTGGCCGGGATCGCGGGCGATACGGGCCACCAATTCAGGCGACAGGTAACGGTCGAAGGCGTTGCGGATATAGGCCCGCGCCCGTTCTTCCCGATAGAACGAGACCACGGTGCCGACGAAATAGGGCCCGGCTATGCCCAGGGCCAGATAAACGGGATCGAGCAGCAGACCCTGGCCCTTGAAGGCGAACCAGGACACTGCGATCACCGCCGCCACGCCAAGCACCACCATGGCTGAGCCGATCAGGGCCGAAAGCCTCGGCGTCAAGAATGCGATGCCGACGCCCAGCAGCAGGATCAGCACCCGCTCCAGCCCCGTCCACCAGTCAGGACGCTGGAGGAACTGCTGGTGCATGATCTGTTCGATCACCTGGGCATGGACAACGACGCCGGGCTCGCGGTCGGAGACGGGCGTCGCCACCAGATCGCGCAGGCCCGCCGCGCCGGTGCCGACAAACACGATCCGCCCGTCGAACAGGTCGTGCATCTGCTGGGGCGTGTAGGCGCCGGTCATCACCTTCCAGGCCGGAACCAGCCGGTCGGGGCGAGGCGCGGTGTAGTGCATGAGGATCGCGCCGGTCGCGTCGGTGGGAACCTCGAAGGCGCCGACCTTGATGGCCACCACCTGGGCCGGGCCGCCGCCGCCCGTCTCGTTGCCGCCATTGCTGCTCTTCACCTGGATCGCACCGGCGCCCTGGGCGACGCGCAGGGCCTCCAGCGCCAGGGACGGGACAATGTCGTCGCCAACGCGGCTGATCAGGGGAACCGAGCGGATGATGGAATCGCCCGCGCCGCCGATGGTCACGAACCCGTCGCCGGCCGCGCCGGCCGACAGCACCGGAAGTGGAACCTGCGCGCCGCGATAGGCGGGCACCGCCGAAAGCGGCGGCGATCCGGAAAAGGCGAACCCGGCCTTGACCGGCGGGCGGGCGGCATTGGCCTCGGGCGACAGGAAGACGCCCAGTATGCTGGGCGTCCTGGCCAGGGTCTTGCCGAACAATTCGTCGTGGTCGGCGAGCGCCGCGACATCGGCAAAGTCGCCGTGGGCGTCGGGGTTCTGGCGCAGAATCTGGGCGATGCGGGCCGGCGAGGTGCGGTCAGGCTCGGCGAAGACGATGTCGAAGGCCACCGCCGAGGCGCCGGCGTCGGTCAGAGTCTGGGTCAGGCGCGCGACATCGGTGCGCGGCCACGGCCACTGTCCAAGTTTTTGCAACGTCTCATCGTCGATATCGACGATGCGCACGGGCGTCTCAAGATAGGGCCGCGGCGCCGCGCGCTGATAGATGTCGAACACCAGGTTCGACAGCATTGTCATGGACGCCGGGTGAAGGACGTGGAGCACGAGCAACAACGCCGTGACGATCAGTCCGGGCACGGCGGCCGACAGCAAGCCCCAGCGGGCCTTGCGTTTGACGCCAGAAGGCTTTGCATCCCTGCTCGTCACGGTATCGTGCAACCTTGCGGCAACTGTCCCTTAACTGAAGCTGTATCACGGTAAAGCAGCGGAAAATAAGGGAATTGCGCTTGTCCGCCGGCGAGGCGCAGCGTACCTCTTGGACGCATAACGACGTTCAGTCCGGCCGGGAGTGGCGAGCATGAAACCAGGCATGACCCTGCGCCAGGCGACCCTGGGCTTTTCAGCCCTGTTGACCTGTCTTGGCGCCGGCGGTCTGGCCAGCGCGGCCGAGACGACGCCGCCGGCGCCAAGCTTTGATCAGGTGCTGGCCGCGCCGGACGATCTGGCGCTCAATCTGTCCTTCGCCGAGGCTGAGGCGCGCGACGGTCATCTGCTCAGCGCCTCGGCGGCGCTGGAGCGCATTCTGCTGCAGGCGCCGGGCTGGAGCCAGGCGCGCCTGCTTTATGCGGCGGTGCTCTACCGCCTCGACGACCTGCCCGGCGCCCAGCAGCAGCTGGGCCAGTTGGACCAGAGCAAGCTTTCCGATCTGCAGAAGGCCGAGGCCAAACGCTACGGCCAGATGATCGCCAACCGACGCAACCCCTTCACCTACAATGGCGAGGTCTCGCTGGGCGGGACCTATCAGGCTGACGCCCTGAGCAGCTTTGGCCTGCAATATGCTGGCGCGGGGACCGTCCAGCACCGTCAGGGCTGGGCCAGCGTTGTCGACTCGCACCTGGGCGGCCTTTTGAAACTCAACCCGGCCGGAAACATCCAGGCCTACGGTTCTGTCGCCTATTTCGACAGCATCGACAATTCCGGCCTGAACAACGGGTTCGCGCGCGAAGAGCTGACCGCCGGCGTGCAGGTGGAAAACCCGTTGAGTTCGGTGCGCGCCGGCGCGGTGGCCCGGGACTACCGGATTTCGGACGACCGCTATCTGAGCGAATTCGGCTGGCAGGGCTCCTGGACGATGCGCCAAAGCGACTCCACTGCGCTGTTCGGCTCGGCCGAGTTTGTCCGCCAGTCCTATTTTGAACCCTTCATCGACGGGATCACGCCTGTTCACGGCCGCGCCCATGACGGCGATCTATATGACCTGACCGTCGGCGTGCGCGAACGGCTCGATGCGCGCCAGACTCTGACTGGCATGATCGGCCTCTCCGTCAAGGAAGCCCAGTACGGCGGATTTTCCTACACCGCGCCCCACGTCGAGGCCGACTACGACCGGCAACTGGCCTAGGGCGCCTACATCAGCCTGCTGGGCCAGCTGGCGGTGGATGACTACAGTCACCCCGATGTGCTGCTCGGGCCCGGCGTCACCCGTCACGACGACGCCTATCGCCTGCGCGCGGCGA